>JAUWBB010000130.1 GCA_030605195.1 Bacteroidota bacterium | reverse complement strand
TTTCGATAATGGAACAAGGTATTTTTTTATTTCCCCTAACCTGGATGTAATGATTATCTCGCGGTTTCCCCTCTTGATCTTTCCAAAATTAACTTCGCCGTCAATTTCTGACACAACGGCTGGGTTGGATGGGTTTCTTGCTTCAAACAACTCCGTTACACGCGGCAATCCTCCGGTAATATCCCCCGATTTACCAACTGCGCGTGGAATTTTCACTAAAATATCTCCATTACTAACGGTATCACCTTCGTTAACAGTAATATGAGCGCTAACCGGCAAGTTATAGGATTTAAGAACTTCATTTTTCTCTGAAAGGATCCTAATGGTTGGATTTTTGGTCTTATCCCTTGTTTCAATGATTACTTTTTCCCTGAAACCTGTTTGTTCATCTGATTCTTCCCTGAAAGTAACGTTATCAATTACATATTCAAAGGATATTTTACCAGTTGATTCAGATACGATAACAGCGTTATAAGGATCCCACTCACAGATCAAGTCATTTTTCTTTACTTCATCTCCGTTTTTAACATAAAGACTGGAGCCATATGGAATAATATAGTTTGATAAGGCAATATTTGTGTTTTTGTCAATGATTCTCATCTCAGCCAACCGACTAATTACAATTTCCATTTTCTTATCTGTTTCATCTTTTTTCGCAACTGATCTGAGTTCTTCAATTTCAACTATTCCATCGAATTTGGAAATAATACTGGATTCAGCGGTAATATTAGAAGCAGTACCACCAACGTGGAAAGTCCGTAGTGTCAGCTGCGTACCTGGTTCGCCAATCGATTGAGCTGCAATAACCCCAACAGCCTCACCTTTCTGAACCATCCTGCCTGTAGCAAGGCTTCTTCCGTAACATTTGGCACAAACACCTTTCTTTGCTTCGCAGGTAAGAACGGATCTGATTTCAACTTGTTCAATCGGTGAATCCTCGATTATTCCGGCAATTTCTTCATTTAATTCTTCACCATTCGAAACAATTAACTCACCTGACAATGGGTGATAAATATCATGAACCGAGGTTCTGCCAAGAATTCTCTCATAAAGTGACTCGACAACTTCTTCATTATTTTTTATTGCGGTTGCTACTAATCCTCGTAGTGTACCACAATCATCCTGAATAATGATCACGTCCTGGGCCACATCAACCAATCTCCGTGTCAGATAACCGGCATCAGCGGTTTTTAAAGCTGTATCGGCAAGACCTTTTCTGGCACCGTGTGTTGATATAAAGTACTCAAGTACCGAAAGCCCTTCTTTAAAATTCGAAAGGATCGGGTTTTCAATAATCTCTGATCCTGTCGAACCCGATTTCTGTGGTTTAGCCATAAGTCCTCTCATACCCGACAATTGACGAATCTGTTCTTTTGATCCCCTGGCGCCAGAATCCAACATCATATATACAGGATTAAATCCTTGTTTATCAGAAGAAAGCTGATTCATAAGAGATTGCGTTAACCTGGCATTGGCATGGGTCCAGATATCAATAATCTGGTTATACCTTTCATTATTGGTTATAAATCCCATGTTATAATTATTCAAAACCTCATCCACCTGTTCATATCCCTCATTAACAAATTCCACTTTCTTCCCGGGAATAATCACATCATCAAGGTTAAAGGATAATCCTCCTTTGAATGCCATTTCGTATCCCAGGTTTTTTATGTCATCCAGAAATCTGGCGGTTGTAGCTGTACCTGTTTTTTTCAAAACTTCCCCGATGATATCACGTAAAGATCTTTTAGTTAGCAACTTATTAATATAACCAACTTCATTTGGTACAAACTGATTAAAAATAATCCTTCCAACAGTTGTTTCAACTATTTTCTTTATCGGCTTGTCATCTTCAATATCATCCACTTTTACTTTAACAATGGTATGCAGATCAACTTTATCTTCATTATAGGCAATGGTCGCTTCCTCGGGAGAATAAAATATCAATCCTTCTCCTCTAACTTTTTCCGAATTGGTTCCTTTACGGGATTTGGTAATATAATATAATCCAAGTACCATATCCTGTGACGGAACAGTAATCGGGGCTCCATTGGCCGGATTTAAAATATTATGAGAAGCGAGCATTAACATCTGGGCTTCAAGAACAGCGGCGTTCCCCAGAGGCAAATGAACAGCCATTTGATCGCCATCAAAATCAGCATTAAATGCAGTACAAACCAATGGATGTAACTGTATTGCCTTACCTTCTATCAACTTCGGCTGGAAAGCCTGGATACCCAATCTATGCAAAGTTGGAGCACGGTTCAGCAATACAGGATGGCCCTTCAATACATTTTCCAGAATATCCCAAACAACCGGATCCTTCCGGTCTACAATTTTCTTTGCCGATTTAACGGTTTTAACAATTCCCCGTTCGATCAATTTACGGATAATGAACGGCTTATACAACTCAGCAGCCATTTCCTTTGGTAATCCGCATTCGTGTAAATTCAATTCTGGTCCAACAACAATTACCGACCGGGCAGAATAATCCACTCTCTTACCCAGGAGATTTTGTCTGAATCGACCCTGTTTGCCTTTCAAGCTGTCGCTTAATGATTTTAGTGGTCGATTACCATCTGTTTTAACGGCATTTGCTTTTCTTGAATTATCGAAAAGGGAATCTACGGCTTCCTGAAGCATTCGTTTTTCATTCCTGAGGATTACTTCGGGTGCCTTGATTTCAATAAGTCGTTTAAGCCTGTTATTACGAATAATTACTCGACGGTAAAGGTCATTCAGGTCTGATGTTGCAAACCTGCCTCCGTCCAAAGGAACGAGGGGTCTTAATTCAGGTGGTATAACAGGCACTACCTTTATGATCATCCATTCGGGCTTGTTAACATTTTTCGAAATACGGAATGCTTCGACAACCCGGAGTCTTTTTAAAGCTTCATTTTTCCTCTGTTGTGAAGTCTCCGTATTTGCTTTATGTCTTAAAAAAAAGGATAATTCATCCAGGGTGAGGCGCGAAAGAAGCTTGTAAAGAGCTTCAGCTCCCATATCGGCAATAAATTTATCCGGATCAGAATCTTCCAGGTATTGATTTTCTTTTGGAAGAGAATCAAGGATTTCCATGTATTCCTCTTCTGTGAGAAAATCGAGGTATTTTACACCATCCGCTTCTTTAACCCCTGGATTGATAACCACATAACGCTCATAATAGATGATGGAATCCAGTTTTTTGGTTGGTAATCCAAGCAGGTATCCTATTTTATTTGGAAGAGATTTGAAATACCAGATATGAGCAACCGGAACAACCAGGGAAATATGACCCGTCCTTTCTCTCCTTACTTTTTTCTCAGTTACCTCAACCCCACAGCGATCACAAACGATTCCCTTATAGCGAATTCGTTTATATTTACCGCAATGACATTCAAAATCTTTTACCGGACCAAAAATTCTTTCACAAAATAAGCCATCTCTTTCCGGTTTGTATGTACGGTAATTGATTGTTTCAGGTTTCAATACCTCACCACATGATTGTTCAAGAATTTCTTCCGGTGAGGCAAGACCTATAGAGACTTTTTCAAAATTACTTTTTACTTTTGTATCTCTTTTGAATGGCATAAATTATTTTTTAAAAAGTTATAAATCATCAAGTAAATGTAATCAAGGCCATTTGCCATTTTCTAACAAAGATTAACACTCAGACCAAGCCCTCTTAATTCATGTAATAAAACATTAAGTGATTCCGGAATGCCGGGAACCGGCATAGGTTCACCCTTTACAATGGCTTCGTAAGCTTTGGCTCTTCCCACTACGTCATCTGATTTAACGGTTAATAACTCCTGTAATATATTGGATGCTCCGAACGCTTCGATAGCCCAAACTTCCATTTCTCCAAATCGTTGTCCGCCAAATTGGGCTTTCCCTCCCAAAGGTTGCTGGGTAATCAGGGAATAAGGCCCGATCGACCGGGCGTGCATTTTGTCATCAACCATATGGCCCAGTTTTAACATGTAAATTATACCAACTGTTGCCGGTTGATCAAACCGCTTACCTGTGCCGCCGTCGTACAAATAAGTTTTACCATACATTGGAAGTTTCGCTTTTTCAGTATACTCGGTGATTTCTTCCAGTGTTGCACCATCAAAAATGGGAGATGAGAAAGACAGGCCTAGCTCCTTGCCAGCCCATCCCAAAACCGTTTCATATATCTGTCCAAGGTTCATTCTGGAAGGTACTCCAAGCGGATTAAGTACAATATCAACCGGTGTGCCGTCCTCAAGGAAGGGCATATCTTCTTCCCGTACGATCTTGGCAATAATCCCCTTATTACCATGTCTGCCTGCCATTTTATCCCCCAATTTAATTTTTCTCTTCTTTGCAACGTAAACTTTGGCAAGCTGTATAATACCTACAGGTAGTTCATCGCCCAGTGTGAGATTGTATTTTTTTCTCTTAAAAATACTCTTGAGTTCCTTATATTTTATAAGATAATTATGAAGCAATTGTTTTATTGTATCGTTTTTCCGTTTGTCTGTTGTCCACTTGTTCGGATTAACATTTATATAATCAACCCCTTGAAGAAGTTTAAGTGTAAATTTTGTGCCCTTTGGAATAACATCCTCATTAAGAAAGTTCCTCACTCCCTGTGATGTTTTTCCATTGGCCAGTATGAATAATTTATCAATCAGTTTGGCATTTAATTCCTCACTGCTCTTGTTATAATCCGTTTCAAATTTTTCGAGGATTGGTTTTTCAATCGTTTTTGCCTTACGGTCCTTTATCGATCGTGAGAAAAGTCTTTTAGAAACAACCACGCCTTCAAGTGAAGGTCCGGCTTTCAGGGAAGCATCTTTTACATCACCAGCCTTATCACCGAAAATAGCACGGAGTAATTTTTCTTCCGGAGACGGATCAGACTCCCCTTTAGGAGTAATTTTTCCAATTAAGATATCACCAGGTCTGATATGTGCTCCAATTCTTATTAAACCATTCTCATCAAGATTTCTGGTGGCTTCTTCACTGACATTTGGAATATCTGAAGTCAATTCTTCTAATCCCCGTTTCGTATCACGAACCTCGAGGAGATATTCTTCAATATGGATGGATGTGAAAATATCATCACGTACAATTCTCTCTGATACGACAATTGCATCCTCAAAATTATAACCTTTCCAAGGCATGAAAGCAACTTTGAGGTTCCTTCCTAACGCCAGTTCACCGTTCTTGGTTCCATAACCTTCGGTTAGGATCTGCCCTTTGGTTACTTTTTCTCCATTTCTAACAATAGGAATCAGGTTCATACAAGTATTTTGGTTTGTCTTATTATATTTGTGCAGGGAATAAATTTTTACGTCTTCCTCAAAACTTACAAATTTTTCTTCATCCGATCGTGAATACCTGATTACAATTTCATTTGCGTCAACATGTTCAACAATTCCATCTCCTTCGGCAATGAATAGAATTCTCGAATCCTGTACCATAGTCTTCTCCAAACCGGTTCCTACAATTGGGGCTTCAGGATTAATTAAGGGTACAGCCTGCCGCATCATGTTAGATCCCATCAGGGCACGGTTTGCATCATCATGTTCAAGGAAGGGTATAAGAGATGCTGCGATAGAGGCAATCTGGTTGGGCGCAACGTCCATTAAATCAACTTTATTTGCTTCGGCATGTGGGAAATCACCTTCATACCTGGCTTTTACCCTTGGATTAATAAAAGCTCCATCCTCATTCAATGGTGCGTTAGCCTGTGCTATTACATTATTCTCTTCTTCCTCAGCGCTAAGAAATACAACCCCGTTGCGATTCAGGTTAACCTGTCCTCTACTAACCTTCCGGTATGGTGTTTCAATAAATCCAAGATCATTTATCTTAGCATACACACATAAGGAGGATATCAGGCCAATATTGGGTCCTTCAGGTGTTTCAATTGGACATAATCTCCCATAGTGGGTATAGTGTACATCACGAACTTCAAATCCGGCACGTTCTCTGGATAAACCACCCGGGCCAAGGGCTGACATCCTGCGTTTATGTGTCATTTCAGCCAATGGATTGGTTTGATCCATAAACTGGGATAATTGATTGGTTCCAAAAAATGAATTGATGACTGAAGACAATGTTTTTGCATTAATAAGATCAACCGGTGTAAAAACCTCGTTATCCCTTACATTCATTCTCTCTCTGATAGTTCTTGCCATACGTGCCAAACCAATTCCAAACTGGTTATAGAGTTGTTCGCCGACAGTCCTAACCCTCCGGTTGCTTAAATGATCAATATCGTCAACATCTGCCTTGGAGTTAATTAATTCAATAAGATATTTTATAATCTTAATGATATCTTCCTTAGTCAGCACCTTGATGTCCATTTCTGTTTTAAGGCCCAGTTTTCTGTTGATCCGGAATCGTCCGACTTCACCAAGATCATAGCGTTTATCCGAAAAGAATAATTTTTCGATAACATCCCTGGCAGTAGCATCATCAGGTGGTTCGGAATTACGTAGCTGACGGTAAATATGAAGAACCGCTTCCTTTTCTGAATTACAAGGATCTTTTTGCAGGGTATTTAAAATAATTGCAAAGTCGGATGAGCTATGATCTTCCTTATGTACAAGAATAGATTTGGTTCCCGAATCAACGATTTGATCGATATGTTCGGATTCTATTACCGTTTCTCTGTCAATTATCACTTCATTTCTTTCAATGGAAACCACTTCTCCTGTATCCTCATCCACAAAATCTTCAATCCAGCTTTTTAAAACCCTTGCAGCCAATTTTCGCCCAACCATCTTTTTTAATCCGGTTTTAGAAACTTTTACCTCATCAGCCAGGCCAAAGATCTCAAGGATATCTTTATCGCTTTCATACCCTATAGCACGAAAAAGGGTCGTAACCGGTAATTTTTTCTTCCTGTCGATATAAGCATACATTACGTTGTTTATATCGGTTGCGAATTCAATCCATGAGCCTCTGAAAGGAATTACCCTCGCGGAGTACAATTTTGTACCATTGGCATGAATACTTTGGCCAAAAAACACTCCGGGGGATCTATGTAATTGAGATACAATCACACGCTCGGCACCGTTAATGACAAAGGTGCCACGACTTGTCATGTAAGGAATGGTACCCAGATAAACATCCTGAACCACTGTGTCGAAGTCCTCATGTTCAGGGTCGGTACAATATAGTTTTAGTTTTGCTTTTAGTGGAACGCTATAGGTTAATCCACGTTCGATACATTCATCAATTGTATACCGGGTGGGATCAATGGAATAATCGATAAATTCAAGCACAAAGTTATTCCTTGTATCGGTGATTGGAAAATTCTCGTTAAATACTTTATATAATCCCTCTTTTTTTCTATTATCGGCTATTGTTTCAAGCTGAAAAAAATCGCTGAATGATTTTAACTGTATTTCAAGAAAATCAGGGTACTCAAGTTGGCTTTTTATGGAGGCGAAACTGATACGTTTATTAATTTTTGATGACATTTCCAAAGGAGATTAATTGAACTATGTAAAATTATATATAACAAAAAAAAGGTATTGATACAATCCCAAAAGCAAAATTTGAATATAATTCATTAACCGTAACGAGGATAAACCTCGCGGCTAATTATTAAAAATTCGCTTTTCAAACACCTCCAAACCCGGAGGGCTTCAGAATATACAGGCTTCACTATTTAAGTTCAACTTCGGCTCCGGCTTCTTCCAGTTGAGCTTTGATGGACTCAGCTTCTTCAATAGGAACACTTTCTCTTACCGGAACGGGCGCAGAATCAACAACACCTTTTGCTTCTTTCAAACCAAGACCGGTTATTTCCTTAACCAGCTTAACGATTTGTAATTTTGCTCCACCGGGAGCTTTTAGAATCACATTGTATTCTTTCTTTACTTCAGAAGCAGTTTCTTCACCGCCGTCTGCAGCATTTCCTGCAACTGCAACTGCAGCAGCTGCAATCTCAATCCCATGCTCTTCTT
>JAUWBB010000358.1 GCA_030605195.1 Bacteroidota bacterium | reverse complement strand
ATTTTTTTATACTTCGTCTTGAATATCCTTTCATGATGTCAGGTGTTTCCACCTGACATTGAATACTGGAGTAATTAAAATCTTGCCATATCATTAACTGTCGGATGGAAACATCCGACAGCATCGTATTAATATCCTTCTTCAATATTTCTACTGATGCTATGAGAAGAATCAATATCTTCATGAGCGATCAGCGAATAATTAGATACTGTTTTCTTCAGTTCATAAGGGAATTTTGACAATAACTTACATGTGAGGATATACAATTCAACTGAATTATTCCAAACTTGTAATTGTTTAAACCCTCTGTTGCACAGGAAACTCCTCCGGTTGGAAGCGTTCGAACGGATCGTCTGACGAGAAGTTCAATATGATTGGAGAGATAAATAAAGCTGGTGACGCAACTGCCATCGGTACAAAAAGGCATGCTATATAATGTACTAATAGCCTACAGTTCCTGGCACAGTTAGAATAAGAAAACAAATTTATGTAACTTTATGAATATATTAGTCGTCTTGTAATATTAAACAATCAGGTTAAACAAAAACCAAACGATATGATTTCAAATTTTTTAAAGATAGCCTTTCGGAATTTATTCAGGCAATTTGGATACACTTCCATCAATATTGCTGGTTTAGCTATTGGTTTAGCATGTAGTATACTCATCTCTTTATATGTCATAAATGAAATGACATATGACCGGTTCCATGAGAATGCAGAAAGGATTTACCGGATTGGAGTAAAAGGCAAAATGCTTGGTAATAATCTTAACCAGGCGGTTACTGCAGCCCCGATGTATCAGACTTTAGCTACTGAATATCCTGAGATTGAACATGTTACCCGCGTGGCAGGGTTTGGTGGCTGGCTGGTCAGATACGGGGAGAAAAAATTTATGGAGACTGACAAGACTTTCCTTTTTGCCGATTCAACCTTTTTTGATGTATTCAGTTTTCACCTTATTAAAGGCAACCCTGAAACTGCACTGACAAAGCCTCGAAGCCTGATTATGACACAGAAAGCCGCCAAAAGATATTTTGGTGATGAGGACCCAATGGGAAAAACCCTGAGTGTTGAAGCTGATACAACCATCTACACGGTTACCGGTCTTCTGGAGGATGTTCCGGTGAACTCCCATTTTCACTTTGAGTTATTGGGTTCACTGTGTTCAATCCGTAATAGCCGGAGTACAAATTGGTTGAATCATAATTATTATACCTACATAACAGTAGTTCCGGGAATAGATGTTGAACAATTATCAGAAAATATTAACGGCATTGTAGTAAAATATATCGGACCTCTGATTCAGGAGTTCCTGGGGATTGACATGGACCAATTTGTGGAAGCAGGAAACGCGTTTGGGTATTTTATACAACCCTTATTGGATATTCACCTTCATTCAGATCTTCAGGTTGAAATGGAACCCAACGGGAATCCTGCATATGTTTATATCTTTTCACTTATCGCTGTTTTAATATTGGTCATTGCCTGTATAAATTTTATGAACCTGGCTACGGCTAGTTCTACAAGCCGGTCCAGGGAAGTTGGAATAAGAAAAGTTGTCGGTTCGAACAAGGCCCTTTTGATTGGCCAATTCCTTATCGAATCCGTTTTTCTAAGTTTTGTTTCCCTGGTTTTCGCGGTTCTGATCGTATACCTGATAATGCCGTATTATAATAACATAATCAGGCTGGAACTTTATTTTAATCTTCCTGGAAATTCTTATCTCATTCCAATGCTCCTTCTGCTAGCTCTGGTTGTCGGTCTCCTGGCAGGAAGTTATCCTGCATTTGTACTTGCTTCCTTCAGGCCTGTGGCTGTCTTAAAAGGAGAGTTAAGTGCAGGCACAAAAAAAGGACGGCTCAGAAGCCTTCTGGTGGTAGTACAATTTACTATTGCCATTATAATCCTTTTGGGAACTTTCATCGTTTACCGGCAGTTGAATTATATGCAACAAAAGGATCTGGGGTTCGAAAAGGAAAATGTCCTGGTTATACGAAGATCAGATGCCCTTGAAGACCAGATCGATGCATTTAAACAAGAGTTGGTTACACATTCCAGCATAATAAGCGCTGGTAATTCAACCCATATACCTTCGAGCGGTTTCTGGAACAATGCCCATTGGCTGGAAGGGCAGAACCGTGGTGATGTTCTTTTATTAATGACAGCATTTGTTAGTTATGAAGTAGCAGATGCCTTAGATCTTGAAATGGTCGAAGGAAGGTTCTTTACCAGGGAAATGCCAACCGATTCATTTGCCGTTGTAATAAATGAATCGGCAGTTAAGGTGTTGAATATAGCAGATCCCCTTAATACTCGTTTTGTCAATCCGGGTCAAACGACGGAGGAGGATCAGTTTTTGCCTATCATCGGAGTTGTGAAAGACTTTCATTATGAATCCATGCATGATAATATTAATCCCATGATCTTTCATTTTATGCCAGGTAACTGGGAAGGATATATCATTGTCAGGATCCAACCAGGCAATCTACCGGAAACCGTTGCTTTCGTTAAACAAACATGGGAAGATTTCAATTCCAGGTATCCGTTTGAATACTTTTGGCTGGATGATGAATTCGGAAAATTATTCGAGCCGGAAAGACGGACCGGACAACTCCTGGCTGTTTTTTCGTTCCTGTCTATTTTCCTTTCATGTCTTGGCTTACTTGGTTTAATTTCATTTGCCACAGAGCAAAGAACAAGAGAGATAGGGATCAGGAAAGCCCATGGTGCTTCTGTTAATATCATTGTTTTTCTATTATCGCGCGAAACAATACAATTATTAGGAATCGCGGCATTTCTGGCCATTCCATTCTATTTCGGAATAAACCAATGGTTACAGAATTTTGCCTTTCACATTAAATTTAATCCGGCACTTTATTTTATTTTTCTAATTGTTATTACTTTGGTTGTATTAGCCATTGCCATACTAACCGTCAGTTTCAGGGCATATAAAGCTGCAATAACGAACCCGGCTGAAAGCCTGAGGGTTGAATAATTTGGCATGACAAATAAAATATTTTAAGATGTTTAACACCTGACGGTGCAATTAGTGATAACTTTTTCAGGTTAACACAACAAACTTTCTCGCGAGCTCATCGTTTCGATTTCAACGTAATCAGTCCAGTTTTCTTCCAGCTCTTTAATTACATCTTCCCAAAGTTCTTCATCTGCTTCATAATGTCTATCAAAGTCAATTATTGTTTTAATTTCTTTCGTTTTCTTATTGTAATAACACTTCATACCACAATCAAGCTCCTCAGAAATCTCTTTTATTTTCTCTTTCGATAGTTTTATCATCTTCTC
>JAUWBB010000063.1 GCA_030605195.1 Bacteroidota bacterium | reverse complement strand
AACAAAATCTGCCTTGGGGAACTGGACACTACTTGGTCCTGTTGAATCTTCAAGATACATTGATACAGATGAAGTTCTCGGATCCGGAAGAATTGACTGTATTGCATTTCATCCAAACGACACAAATATCATATGGGTAGGTTCCCCAACAGGAGGGTTATGGAAAACAACGGACGGGGGAAACGCCTGGTATACCACCACGGATAGCCTGCCGGCTCTTGGAATATCTGATATTGTCTTAGACCCTGATAATCCGGATATTATTTACCTGGCAACGGGCGACCGTGATGCACACGCCATCTATTCTGCCGGTATCCTGAAATCGACTGATGGTGGTGAAACATGGAATACAACAGGTCTGAGCTTCGATCAGGATGATGTTAACCTTGTAAACCGTTTATTGATCAATCCTGATAGTACATATGTGTTGATAGCCGGAAAGCATGATGGTATATACCGCAGTAATGACAGTGGAGATAACTGGGTAAAGGCCGATGGAACCCCAGGTCATTACAAAGATCTTGAATTTAAACCGGGCGATCCATCCGTAATATATGCTGCAAGATATACTTACAGTGGAAATGCGAAAATTTATAAATCCACTGACAATGGATATTCCTTCAGTGAATCGTCAAGTGGCATTGATGCTGTAAATATTAACCGCATCGAATTAGCTGTAACTCCTGCCGATTCAAGTATTGTATATGCCCTGTGCAGTAATGCAAATGACGGAGGCCTGAATGCATTCTATAAATCTACTGATTTTGGCGACAGTTGGGTGGAAACAATGAGCACCTATAAAAATCTGCTTGCCAGTGATCCATATGGCGATAAAGCCGGCGGACAGGGATGGTATGATCTGTCGATAGCCGCGTCTCCCAATGACACCGATGAAATTTATGTTGGTGGAATCAATATCTGGAAATCAACCGACGGTGGAAAAACATGGACTCTGAAAACAAATGGTTATCCAAGAATATACAGGACTGTTTACCAACCTTACGTTCATGTTGATCATCATATTTTAAAATATCATCCGGTAACCGGCACATTCTTCTCCGGTCACGATGGTGGAATAGATAAAACTTACGATGGTGGAAAAACCTGGATTGATATCACTGACGGGTTGGAGATCCTTCAGATATACCGGATCGGATCATCTGCCACCAAAAGGGACCTGGTGCTGATGGGAAGCCAGGATAACAGTACGATTCAATATAAATCAGGCGACTGGAAGGTTGTTTTGGGTGGTGACGGGATGGAATGTATTGTTGATTATAACGATACAAATACAATTTACTCGAGTTATCAGTTTGGCAATATGTGTTATTCGAACGATGGTGGTTTAAACTTCTGGCATATTAAACCTGAGGGATCTCCGAAAGGAGAATGGATCACTCCGTACATTATGCACCCGAAATATCCAAACATTTTATATGCAGGGTTCAAAAACATATACAGGTCGATTAACCGTGGTTCTGCATGGGATTCGATCGCGACTGATCTTTCAGGAGACGCTCTCTTCAAGTCAATTGCCATATCTCCTTCAAATCCTGATTATATTTATGCCGCTACACGGCAAAAGATATGGCGGACGACTGATGGTGGCAATTCGTGGTCTGATCCCCTGCCCGGATTACCTTATGTAACCATTACATATCTTACGGTTTCCCAGCATGATCCAAATAATATATGGGTGACTTTGAGTGGTTATACCGTTAACAAGAAAGTCTTTACTTCAAATGATGGCGGAACCACATGGGAGAATTACTCAAAGGGTTTGCCCAATGTACCGGTAAATTGTATTGTTTATGAAAACAACTCGAATATGGGGGTTTATGCCGGTACCGATCTGGGAATTTATTACAGGAATAAAAGCATGGATGAATGGATCGATTTTAGTGAGGGATTGCCCAATATCATCGTTAATGAACTGGAGATCTATTATCCTGACAGTATAATACGTGCAGGAACTTATGGAAGGGGTTTGTGGGAATCTGAACTTTATACCCCTTCAACTCCACCCCTGTTTGCAGAGTTTGCGGCAAACTATAATTCCGTTTGCCTTGGAAGTAATATAACATTCAGAAATTTATCATCACCTGGACTTGACAATTTGAAATGGGATTTTGGCCAGGATGCCACATCCGCCTCCTCATCCGATGAAGAGGTGGAAGTTATTTATTCATCTTCGGGAGAAAAAACCATTAACCTGATAGTTTATAAAGGAAGCGATTCCGATACAATCACTAAAGTAAATTATGTTAGGGTTGTTGATAACTTTGATATTTCATTAACAACATCTGATATTACCGGACTTAAGAAATATGATGAAGTAATTCTTGAAGCAAGTGGAGCTTCGGTATACTCATGGACGCCTTCCACAGGACTTGATACAACCACTGGCCCAATGGTCATTGCAAGACCCGGTACGACAACTACATACAAGGTAACGGCAATTCAGGGCATATGTTATGACACGGTTTCAGTAACCTTAGTTATTAATCCTCCGCCACCGTATGATGATGTTTGCGATGCCATAGAACTTGCATTTGGAACAAATGGCCCCTATACCAATCAATATGCTACTGTTCAACAAAATGAGCCCTTCCCTTCAAGCCATGCAAATTCATGCAATGAACCCATGAAATGGTGTGAAGAAGGCGGTTTACAAAACTCAGTATGGTTTAAATTCACGGGACCTGCATCCGTTATTATTTCCATCGATTCGGAAGGGATGGACAACCAGATAGCTGTTTATAGTTCCCCGGCTTGTGACAGTATACTGTTTGGTATTTATACTTTGCTGGCTGCCAATGACGATTATCACGGTGAAAATGAGGGATATGCAGCTGCTATAGCGGAAATAACCGGACTAACCGAAGGTAAAACCTATTGGGTTCAGGTAGATGGTTCAGCCGGAGGTGCCGTGGGATCATTTAATCTTATTTACTGGGATTCACCACTTAGTGCATCATTACCTGAAGCAGGTGAAACTAAGGATAATCTTGTAACCGTTTATCCCAACCCGAATGAAGGGACTTTCGATCTGAGTCTCAATCTTTATGAACCAAAAAGCATTTTTCTAAAAGTATATAATATAAATGGTCAAATGGTTTATTCAGAATATATAGAAAAAATGGCTCCCGGTGAAGTTCGGAATATTAGTCTTAAAAATCCCTTACATGGACTTTATTTAATGGAATTGATAATTGATGAAAAGGTGGTAACAAAAAAGATAATGATAGATTAATTCATGTTGCTAATAATCTCATCTCCAAACTCTGAGCATTTCAGTTTTGTTGCTCCTTCCATAAGCCTCTCGAAATCGTAGGTTACCCTTTTATTGGCAACGGCTTGTTTAAGCCCCTTTATGATAAGGTCTCCTGCTTCTTTCCAGTCCATATACTCCAGCATCATCACACCGGATAAAATTAACGATCCCGGATTAACCTTATCCTGGCCGGTATATTTGGGAGCTGTGCCATGGGTTGCTTCAAATATCGCGTGCCCGGTTTCATAATTGATATTGGCACCCGGAGCAATTCCAATACCGCCCACTATGGCAGCAAGAGCATCGGATATATAATCGCCGTTAAGGTTCATGGTGGCAATTATCGAATATTCAGAGGGCCGGGTCAGAATTTGTTGCAGAAAGGCATCGGCAATGAAATCCTTTATTAAAATCTTACCGCCGGCCAGCGCTTCAGATTGAACTTTATTAGCTACCTCAACACCTTCTTTTTCTTTAATTCTGTCATATTGCAGCCATGTAAAAACCTGATCGGGAAATTCCCGTTCAGCCAGGGCATAACCCCATAATTTAAACTGTCCCTCGGTAAATTTCATTATATTACCTTTATGTACAAGGGTCACCGACGGGAGATTATGTTCGATGGCGTAATTGATTGCAGCCCGCATCAACCGTTCTGTGCCTTCAATTGAAACCGGTTTTATCCCAATAGAAGACGTTTCAGGAAAGCGTATTTTTGTAACCCCCATTTCTTCAGTTATGAAATGCAGAACTTTATCCACTTCGCTTGTACCCTGCATCCATTCTATTCCGGCATATATATCCTCTGAATTTTCTCTGAAAATAACCATGTCCGTTGTTGATGGGTCTTTTACCGGAGAAGGCACACCCTCATAGTATCGAACAGGTCTGAGACAAACATATAAATCCAGCTTCTGCCGGAGAGCTACATTTAATGAACGAATTCCTCCTCCGACAGGAGTGGTTAACGGACCCTTTATTGCAACAATATACTCTAAAATTGTATCAAGAGTTTCCTGGGGTAACCATTCACCCGATCGCTTAAATGATTTTTCACCGGCAAAGATCTCTTTCCACATAATTTTCCTCTTACCCTGGTATGCTTTTTCCACTGCTGCATTAAAAACCCTGACTGATGCTGCCCAAATATCAGGCCCGGTACCATCACCTTCAATAAAAGGTATAACCGGAAAATCCGGAATCTGCAGAACATGATTTCGAACCGTAATTTTTTCTCCTTCCATAATTTTATTTTTATTATTTATTTTTATTCAATCGGTTGCTAAAATAGAAAAAACAATTCCCTCTGCCAACAAATGTATATTCCTTTATATATGTTAGTGGACAGATATTTTTGATTTGTATAATATTTACACGAAGTACAAGGCTGTAAAAAATGATAAATTGTTAATATATGTTGAATAGGGTTTCGAGTCACTCAAAATCGAGATTGAACTTTTGTTTTAATTCGCCAAGGTTCGGGTTTTTTTTTGTAAGGTGTTTGAATTTATCTTCGTCTGTATAAAGATTGTTTTTTGTTTTCTCTTCTTTAATCAGATATGTAAATATATTTATTTTGTGGTTATTAAGTTCGGCCCTCAAATAATTGGTAAGATCAAGTTTTAGTTCTTTGTCGAATTGATCCATTTGTGCCCCATTATTCATTTCCACTTCAATTGTATAATCATTTTTCAGGGCGGGCAGCTGGGATTTCAGGGTAGTGAACAAACGTGGTTTATCATTCATGATTTTTTGTGCATAGTTTTGCCATTTTTCCAACAGGGCATCCTGAGTAAAACCGTTTGCTGCAATATTTTCATATCCGGACCCATTGTCTGCCACTTTCGCCGGTTCTTCATTCCCTTCCGGTTTCTGTTCTTTTTTCACAGCGCTTTTAATGGCATCCTTTATGGATGTTGTTGTTAGCGTGAATTTCTTTTGTTTAGATTCATTGACCGTTGCCAAATCTTTATTATCCTCTTCCCTGACCTCAGGAATATCAGGTTCTGTCTTTGACTCAGGATCAGGACTGGAGCCTGATGGTGTATCTGGTTTTTCTTTCAATTCCGAATTCGTTTTTTTTTGAGGAATTTCTTTTTTTTCTGATGGTTCTTCTGATATCAAAATCCGGCAAAGCTTCACCAGGGCAAGTTCTATATGAAGCCTTTGGTTGTTGCTTCCTTTATAATAAATATCGGTATTGCTGCATACTTCCAATGCTTTGTAAAGAAAATAAGAAGTGCATTTTACAGATTGTTCCCTGTATTTATCTTTCATTGAACCGCCCACTTCGAGCAATTGAAGAGTAACCTGATCCTTACAAACCAGCAAATCGCGAAAATGACTGCTTAGCCCGGTTATGAAGTGATGACCGTCAAATCCATTTTCCAGGATATCATTGAAAATCATAAGGCATTCCGGTACATTATTTTCAAGACAGGCATTCGTCACTTTGAAATAATACGCGTAATCCAGCACATTCAGGTTTTCCAGTACATCTTTATACGTAATATTCTTCCCGGAAAAGCTTACCAACTGGTCGAAGATTGACAAAGCATCACGCATTGCACCATCAGCTTTCTGCGCGATAATATTAAGTGCATCCGGTTCGGCATTCACACCCTCCTGTTGTGATACATACATCAAATAATCAACGATCTCATGTACCTTGATCCTGTTAAAATCAAATATCTGACAACGCGAAAGTATGGTAGGGATTATCTTTTGTTTTTCGGTGGTAGCCAAAATAAAAATTGCATGCTTTGGAGGTTCTTCGAGTGTTTTCAGGAATGCATTGAATGCTGAAGCGGATAGCATATGAACTTCATCGATAATGTATATGCTGAATTTTCCGATCTGAGGTGGTATTCGTACCTGGTCGGTTAAACTTCTGATATCTTCAACTGAATTGTTCGAAGCAGCGTCAAGTTCATGAATATTATACGATCGGAGTTCGTTAAACGAAAGGCAGGATTCACAGGCATTACAGGCTTCCTCATCTTCAGTAATGTTCTGACAATTAATTATTTTTGCAAATATCCTGGCACAAGTCGTTTTACCAACTCCCCTGGGGCCACAGAATAAATAAGCCTGGGCCAGATGATTTATTTTAATTGCATTTTTTAATGTTTTTGTAACGTATTCCTGGCCAACGACCGAATCAAAAGTTGTTGGCCTGTACTTCCTTGCCGATACAATAAAGTTCTCCATAATTCATTACTTGTTATACTTCAGGTGTTGTTGAGAAGTGCCGGGTATATTATACCCCTCACACCATTCCTGCAAATATACTTAAAGAGAAACGAAATTTAGCGGATAAAAATATATTTTGGTTTACAACAAAAAAAAATCTATTTTTGCGAGCCAAATAAATATCTTTGAGAAAACCAATAGAATATGACAAATCAGTACGAAACCGTTTTCATTGCAACTCCCGTTTTGTCTGAATCTCAGATGAAGGAAGCGGTAAAGAAATTTAAAAAAATCATAACGGATAATGGAGGCACGATCGTCCATGAAGAGAATTGGGGGCTAAGAAAACTGGCCTATCCCATTCAAAAAAAGTCCACGGGTTTTTATTATCTAATCGAGTTTAAATCGGAAGGTGAGCTAATTGAGAAACTCGAAATTCAGTACAGAAGAGATGAAAGAATAATCCGCTTCTTAACCTTTAGAATGGACAAATACTCTGTTCAGTACAGCGAAAAGAAAAGGAAGCTTAAGAAGAATGAAAAACAAGTGGAGAAATAGGTCATGGCACAAAACGAATCAGAAATAAGGTATTTAACACCACCGACTGTAGAAATTAAAAGGAAAAAATTTTGCCGGTTCAAAAAGAACAGGATAAAGTATATCGATTATAAGGACCCTGAATTTTTAAAAAATTTACTGAATGACCAGGGAAAGATTCTGCCAAGGAGACTTACAGGTACATCATTAAAGTATCAACGGAAGGTAGCACGAGCGGTTAAAAGGGCCCGTCATTTGGCATTGCTGCCTTATGTAACCGATATGTTCAAATAACAGGAGAATTAGAGATGGATATTATTTTAAAAGACGATTTCCCGGGATTGGGGCATAAAGATGATATTATTACCGTAAAGGACGGGTATGGCAGGAATTTTTTAATCCCGAAAGGATTCGCGATACTGGTTACAGCAACAACGCGAAAGATCCATGCTGAGAATTTAAGACAAAGAGCACATAAAGAAGAAAAAATCAAAAATGAAGCTTTGGATCAGGCAAAAAAACTGGAAGATATTTTCCTGACCATCGGTGCAAAAACCAGCACAAAGGGAAAAATCTTTGGATCAGTGAACCCGATACAAATATCTGAAGCACTGGAAAAAGCAGGTTTTGAGATTGATCGAAAAAAAATTATCCTCAAGGACGACCCAATTAAGGAAATTGGGAAATATGTGGCAAACATCAAGCTACACCGCGAGGTTAAAGTTGAGATAGAATTTGAAATTGTTTCAGAATAGGTTGCTTTGCCCTGTTAATTATTTCATAGCAACTGTCTCTATTTCAATCATTACCCCCAGGGGAAGCTTTACAACCCCAAACGCGGCCCGGGCAGGAGGATCCTTTAAATAAAATCCACTGTATACTTCATTCATATCCTGGAAATTATCCATATTATCCAGCAGACAGGTCGATTTTACAACATCATCCCTGGTATAACCGGCAGTGAAAAGGATGTTTTCAATATTCTTTAAAACCTGTTCGGTTTGTTCCCTGATTCCGCCTTTAACAATTTCACCGGTTTCGGGATTAACCGGGATCTGTCCAGAGATGTACAGCGTGCCATTAATTTCAATCGCTTGACTGTAAGGCCCAACGGCTTTAGGTGCTTTTTGAGTGTGAATTACTTTTTTCATATATATTAATATTTAGTTTCTATCATACCAACTCTTTCGTTTTTCATATTTCAGATCCCTCAGGATCGATGCCTTCGCATTGATCCTGAAAGTGTAACTTTGATGGTTTCCAAGTGGTATCCATGATAATGCCATCTGCCAGCAATGCAGATCGCGGCTGAAATTTATCGAAGTGTAAGAGAGCTTTTTGCTTCTGAAATCCCAGCCGGAATTAAAACCTATACTCCATTTGCGGGTTAAGGTAACGCTTCCTGAAAAGTTAAATGTTCGTGTTATATTCTTTTCAAGCCCTGATTTTGAATAGTTATAATTATACCGGATTGAAAGGTTCCACGGCACGCTGAAATCGGCATATTCATCATCGAACATCGTAAACTCATCTTCTGACGGTTGCCCGTCTTCACCAACAATCTGTTGACCCCGGGCATCCTGCCCTCCTCTGCTGCCTCCTGTACTTGCCTTGGATTTCAATCTGAAATCAACTGAAAAGTTAAGCCTTGTAAATCTAAAGAGCTTACCGGTCTTTTCAAATTCAAATGTATTGATCTTTCTGCCATTCTCGTTAATTGTATATGGATCGAAAGAACCTCCAAAACTAATATTTACTAAGTTAAACAACCGTGTCCGTCCGCGCATTGAAACCGGCGCCCAGTTGAGCGAATCGGCATAAACATTATAGTTTGTACTAAAAGACAGGCTTTCAAGTAATTTAACCTTTTTTGAATCCTGGGTAGTATCCTTTCTGCTTTTCACCTTCATTTCAAGGTTATTCGTCAGCGAAAAATTAACTACTCCACTCCTGCCCCGTAGTGTAGGTGTATTATATAATCCGACCTTATCGAATATGGAATATGTTTTACCGGTTGTGTCGCCGGGTTCCGGCCTGTAGTAATTTGGAGTGTACTCACTCATATCAGGAGTAAACGAAAAAGAAACGGAGGGAGTTATTACATGTCGGACAGCCTCAATTGGGAAGTTCGGATTTTTATTTTGAAATGCTTCCGATAACTGAAAGAACCCATATATCTTAGGATTAAGCGTAAAAGAAATGGAAGGCAAGTAAGCGTGAGCGTATTTCAACCCTTTTATTGTATCGGTAACCACGATGGCATACGTTGAATCCAGATCCGGATCATAAAAATCCACGAATTGTTTATTAATTTGACTTGTATACAAAACTCCGGAATATCGTACCTGAGGAGAAATAGAAAAATTATTAAACGGACGGAATTGCGTTGAGATTGGGATATCGTGCCGGTAGCCGTTTTTCATGTCATCAAACACTGCCGACGAAAACAAAAGAGTATCAATTGTCCTTATCTGGTTATCTAATTTCGACGAATAACTGATCTCAATGTTTTCATACCATTTGGCGCTCCCAACCCTTTTTTTTCGTTTAAAGGGATATTGCCGGCTCATATTAAAGGTAGCTTTGGGCAAATTCAGGCTTACATTCCCGGTTTGATTATTTTGGGAATGGCTTAAACTTGTTGCAAGATTAAAGGGTGAATTTGGCCAGCGTTTTGAAAAAGAAATACTTGAATTTTTCTGACCTCTGAGATATTCGGTGGCGCTTCGTGAATGATTCTGATCATACTTGCTTGTACTCATATTCACACTTGCACTAAAAGTACTGTTTGGATTAGCCTTTGCATCCTGCCGGTGCGACCACCTGATTGAATAATCTTTTGTGAATTTATACGTCGGAAGGCTCCATTCACCTGATACATTTTTGTAATACCTGATGCTTACATTTCCGTTAAACTTATACCGTTTCCTGTAATTAGAGGATACGTTAAACCCATATGTCCCTTTTGTATAAATGTCGCCCAGTATTCTCATGTCAAAGTAGTCATTCAGGGCAAAATACCATCCCCCCTGCCGGAAGAAAAATCCACGATTTTTTTCCTCACCGTATTCCGGGATAATAACGCCTGACGCCCTGCCTTTCTGATTTGGAAAAAAACCGAAAGGCATAACAAATGGCAAAGGGATATCCTCAACAACCAGATATGCCGGCCCGGATACTATCTTATCGTCAGGAATTACCTTGGCCTTGCTTAACGCGATATAAAAATGAGGATGTTCCGCATCACAAGTAGTATACTTTCCTTTCTGTAAATGTATTTCTCCATCCTCATGCTTTTTGGTTTTTTCGCTGTGAAGATACCCCCCTTCCTGTTCGGTAAAAATATTTTTAATGATCCCTCTTCTGGTTCTGAAATTATAGGTAAGTATTTCCGATTCGAACGTTTCACTTCCTTCCTTGAAAACAGGTCTTCCAATTTCCTCACCCAGGCTATCTCTAACAAATGTGGCAAAAATCTCATCGTTCGACATATCCAGTATAATATAAGCTGCTTTTAACTCAATATCCTGGTAGTTCACCTCAGCATCTCCAAACAGATAGACCTTATGTTCTTTTACATCATAAATCATGGAATCAACAGCCTGGTAATCTATCGGGGCATCGATAAAAGCACTTGTGGAGGAAGCAGTATCTGTGGAAAAGATATCGACTTTTATTGTATCTACAGGTGGCGGAATGGAATCGGTTAAATACAGCGGTTCCTGGGCAAATAAATTCATCAGAGAAATTACCCGGAAAAAAAACAATAAAACCCAGGGGTATGATTTAAAATACAACTTTTATATACTAATTTTGTGTGGTTTTAGTTTTAATAGCAGCAAAAACTGTTCCTTCCAGAAAAGTATTTCGGGTATAAGGGCAAAGCTAATTAAAAAATTAAATTTCAAATAATGACCAAATACATAAATGTCATTTTTTTTAAGCTTAAACGGTTTATCTTGTTCTTTCTTGTTTTTGCCGGCATTTTTTTATCGGTAACAAATTTTGCTTTTGGCGACGAGACCACAAAATACAAATTAAAGACAGTTGTGATCGATCCGGGCCATGGCGGAAGAGACCC
>JAUWBB010000034.1 GCA_030605195.1 Bacteroidota bacterium | reverse complement strand
GGGAACCGTCGGGCTGGTTCATCGTATGGTTAAGAACGCGAATATAACCTATAGTTCTTATTACGTTCGTTACTTTTCAATATTTGCTCCAATGCGGTCTAAGTCGCGTTCAAAAAAGAAAGAGTCTCCTAAACGTAATCTTCTGCTAAAGCAAAGTAACCTGAGAAAAAAGATCGTTGGGTTCTTAAACAATATGCCCGACTTGAACGACAAATCCATGGATAAGGAAATTAAAACAATTTCCTACGCCTTTATTGAAAAGGAGAACTATCGGTCCATGGATTTCAGCAGCATGATAGGATATGAAACAGTAAGAGAATTAAATGCGATTTTTTTCAGCAGGTTTTTTCCAAAAGAGAAAAAGAATGTAGGACGGATATTGCCGGAAGAACGGGAGAAAATAATTGAATCCCTGAAAGAGATGTATTTAGAATATACCATGTTTTTTACGGATAATCTGTTCTATAACGATCAGTATTTTGTTCTTCGCCAGGGGGATGAGATCGTGGCTGGAGTTCAGGCAAATCCCGTTGAATTTGAGATTTTTGAAATGCCGGGTTTCACAGGAAAGGTTATAATGAATATTCTTCCGGAATTACCCCTGCTATCCAGGTTGTTTCAACCCGGTAAATTCCGTTTTGTGGCTTTCGAAGGCATTTATTATAAACCAGGGTATGAAAGATTTCTGATTCCCTTGTTTGAATCAGTTTGTGCGAAGTATGGGGTGAATATTGGTGTAACCTGGCTGGATAATGGCAGTATGATATTTCACCACCTTAAAAAGATCGGGAGAATGGGTTTTTTTGGGAAACTCAAAAAGACAGTCCCGGGTGAGGTCAGATTAAAATTTTTTAATGTTCCGGAAGAAGAACGGATGGATTTCTATAAAAAACCTGCCTATATCTCGGCTTATGACATTACCTGATCGATGAGCAGTGCATTGTGTGCTCTATCTGAATTTGCCTCGCTTTATTTGAGACAGTTGAGTTTTTTGTGCCAAAGTATTCACTTATTTGTTCAGTGGTTATGGAGGGTTAAAATGATTTGTCAAATAAAAAATTTATTGAACCTATCGCATATACAACAACTGCTACCCGATCTCTCTCATTCCTTCTCATAATTTAGAGTGTGATATTTTACAATTGGTTCATTAAACAACCTAAGGGTTGACTGTTCTATTTCTTTTCTTTTTAAAGTCTCTTGAATTCTATCAGTGCAAATTTTGATGTAGTCAACTGGTTTTACTTTGTGCAATAAAACATCTTCATTCTTTTCTATACCAATGAATTGTCTGTTTTCAAGAATTGCAGAAAGCAAAAAACTTCCACTACCACAAGCATTATCAAGGATCACGTCACCTATATTTGTAAATGTCTTGATTAAGTATCTTCCTAATTCAATTGGTTTTTGGGTCGGGTGTAAAACGGGTCCCTCTGACTCTGCTGTTTTTAAATACACAAAATCATCAATTGGTTGTTCTTCATAAAAAACAATATCATTAGGGTACCTTTCTCCGTTACTCTTTACACGTCTTGGCTTGAAATTCCCGTAACTGCCCGTGTATTGGTCTTTTCTTATTCCTTTGTCATAGGCTTCCCCATTTGTCATTTGTGGATTGTAGGTCGGTTGTGTTTTGTAAAAGATGCAAATGTCTTCGTGTTTTCTCAGAGGTTGCTTTTTAGCATTTAAAAAGTTGGTAGGTTTAGATTTTATCCAAACAATTTTGTATTTGAAAAGTTTCTCATTACTTAAAATAAGTTTTGCCGTAAATAATCCTTGTGCTGTCAAGGCAATTGCTCCATTATCTTTGATAATTCTTTCGTAATGTTTCCAAAGTTTGTCTAAGTCAATTACTGAATCCCATTTGTTTTGAGTCGTGCCATAAGGCAAGTCGCAAAGAATCATATCAATGTTTTTGTCAGAAATACCTTTCATAACTTCCAAACAGTCGCCTTGAATAACTTTGTTTATGTATTTTTCAATTTCCTTCTTCATTACTTAAAAATTTAAGTTTCCTTGCTTCGCTTTTTTAATTTTAAAATACTTAGCTTTTTCTTCTGCAAGTTTTAATAACTCGGTCGGGTTAGGTTCTTTGTAAATGCTTTCAGCATTTTTCTCGTTGTAAAATTCTCTTTCAAGTGTTTTGATGTTCAACTTGAAAACCTTTGCCAATTTTGGCAAAATTGGCGTTTCGTTAATTTATTTGATTAAATCATATATCTTTTTTGCTGCTATATCATTCTCTGAAGCTATCTCTTTCAAAGTTTGTTCTTTTTGAGCATTAATGTTGGTTTCCTTTAAAATTCGCAATAATTGATTTATATCCTTATTGTTCTCATCAGCAAATTCTTCTAGTGTTTTCTTACCAATTCCCGTCCCAGCCATACCTGAGAGTGTCTCACTTGTTATAATGTTATAAATATCAATAGGAGTTAAGCTATTTAATTTTCCAATCTCTGAAAGTGATTCATTTGCACTGTTAAATTTAATATTGTTGGTTTTTAATTTATTTATGATTTTATCAACAGAAATATCATCTAACTGTTCTGATAATTCATTCAATGTTAGTAATTCTGCATGTTGTATTGGAGGTTCAGTATTTTTATTTTCCCACAATTCAGTCAAGTACTCACCAAAATCCATTACTGAACTAAATGGTGGAATCGAATAAATTATTCCAAGAAAAATAAGAATTGTAAATATGGAGGATAAGTAAAATTCTTTCTTTTTATTTAAACCTTGCTTTGTTTTGTTTTTCAAGTATGACCAAAAAACCTTCCAGTTAATAAAAAACAAATGGAAGATTGATAATATTGCAAAGACATAAGAAAATATAGTATGTATTGCTTGCCAATTTTCTTTTGTAAAACCAAACAGTTTCCAATTTACCCAACGTGCAATTCTTCCTGCAGGAGATAAATACAAAATAATACCTGTTATAAAAATGATTATAAAGGAATAAAATAATCCTATGTTTATAAAAACTTTCCAACTAATTTTTTTTTTCATTTTTTCAATTATTTCTCTATTTTTTTTATGAACGCCAATGGTTTGTGTATGAGGCGTTGGGCATTTCAAAGCACTTCACTTCCAATCCGCTACAATGTTTATTTATATTCATTTACTTTAAATTTAACCGCTTACTGCCCAATGACTTATACGCTTTGTGTGTGCCCGGAATGTCCACCGGGGCATATCGTAAAGATATGCAAATAAGCCAAAGGGAGCAACCTGTTGAAGGCAATATTTGTCCACAGGAAGCCTGGAAATCCCGAAGCCCTTAGACAGTGGGGGGCTTAATCCAAAGGCAAGTACGTTGTCCGTGAGGGCAGGTCTGAACTAAGTAAACTAAGCGAAGCATTCTCACGAACGTAGTGAGTAACCGTTCTCACGACCGAAGGGAATAACTAAGGCGGAGGAGTGTGTTTGTACTGACCCCAGTACGCTAAAGCTACGGGCCGTGAACCGAGAAACCCACAAACCCAAAACCAAAAACCATTACCCGAACATCATCTTATCAATAAAAATATCTTCGAAACCCGGATCGGTTTCAAGGGAAACATGTTCAGATATGTTCAATATATCCTCGCAACATTTATCATCGAGAAACAGCGCCATTTTGGCGCCGATAAGTGCGCTGTTGCCTAACTTAACTATCTTTTCTTCAGGGAATTCCAGCAAGCCCAAATATTGTGTGTTGCTTATGTTAATATAATTACCGAAAGCGCCGGCGATAAATACTTTATCAATATCCCTAAAGCTGATATTTAGTTTTCTGATCAGGATTTCCATTCCGGTAGCAATAGCTCCCTTAGCCAGCTGGAATTCCCTGATGTCTTTTTGTGATAGACACACCGGTTTCTCAATCTCCAGCTTCTTCTTATCACTATTGATTTTCCCACTTTTGTCGATGAGTTCGTTTTTAAGAAAAACAGTAACCGCATCGATCAAACCACTGCCACAGATCCCGCGGGGTTGTTCGTTTCCGATAACGTGGAATTTCATTTGATCTTTATCCAGCCACACCGATGAAATCGCACCGGTTGTGGCTCTCATTCCCATGGAAATATTTGTTCCCTCAAAAGCCGGACCTGCAGCCGTCGATGCACAAATGATCTTATCTTTATTCCCAACGACGATTTCCCCATTGGTGCCAAGATCGATCAGGGCAAGGAATTTTTTGCTCTTGTGTATTTTTGCAGCCATGATCCCTGCAAGGATATCACTACCTACGAAACTCCCAATGGATGGTAAAAAGACAATTTTTACAGATGCATTTATTTGAAGGTCTAGTTCTTCCGGTGAAAAGAAATAAAATTCTTTCTTAACTGATTCAAATGGATAAACGGATAAAGGCGTTGGATCAATTCCACAGAAAAGATGTTGCATTACAGCATTGCCAACAATCACAACTTTATTCACGGAGGCATCATTTTCCTTATTTATTGAATGAATTAGGCAGGATATGGTTTCCCTGACAATTTTTTGTAGTTTTTCCATTCCCTTGTTGTTCAAAGCAAAGGCTATACGTGAAATAATATCAGCGCCAAAGCGAGTTTGGGGATTAGCTTCTGTTTTAACGTTTATGATTTTACCATTGGACAAATCGAGCAATTGTGCAACGATGGTTGTTGTTCCCAGATCAATAGCGATACCATAACCTTCCCGGGGAATAAATTCAAAGTTTGTATTGTCGGCAAGGATAAAAATGTTGTATTGTTCCACCTCCAGGGTGACATCTCCGGAGACAGTACTCAAACATGCCAGATGGAAATCTTCAGACAGTCCCAGTTCGGTTAATCTTTTCCGGTGATTCTTAGTATGGGCAAGATTCCCTTCCGGAACTTTCACCAGGCATCTCCCACATATCCCTTTTCCTCCGCACGGGAATTCAACACCGTATTCATGGAGAATGTCAATTAACGGAGTTCCGGGAATTATTTTTAATTCAATCCCTAAAGGCTCTAATTTAACCGTTGCTTTTCTTATCATTATCTTTAATCTGCTAAAGTTTGAAACCGTTTTCACTTTTTGTTGCTGAAAAACAATAGTATAATGGTATAAATGTCAGTTTTTGCCCAGACAAAATTTCATATGGTCTTGAAGAGAAAACAAATCCCCCAGCACAGTTTTTGAAGTTGTCAAAAAATATGTGCATACTTCTTAACCTTCCTGCGCTTCCGCTTTTAACTTCAATCGGAATAATTTTATTATTAACAACTATTACGTAATCTACCTCGGCTGTGCTGCTCTTTGCTTGCCTTGACCAGTAGAATATCCTGTCATGCTGTGATAGCGCTATTTCCTGACCTATAAATTGTTCTGCCATGGCTCCACGGTAAATGTTTAGCAAATCCGGTAGAGAATATTCCCTGCTAGTATTCATTTCACAAAGACTATGCATAAGACCTATATCAACCATTATAGACTTAAATTTTTTCCCGGATGCAGAAGCGCCCAGGGGAAGACCTATTGGATTGACAGAAGGTATATTATGAGTCAGATTGGCAAGCACAAGCAAATTGTATGCTTTTTTTATAGTTGGATTAGAGAATCCTTCTGCTAGTTTCAAATACTTAATTTGATTTCCAACATTTTGTGCTAAACTTGTTATTACAATGTTTAAGCATTTGTTGTCAACCGAAGGAGAATACTTTGTAAAATCCATACGGTATGAAGTAATAATTTCTGAGTGTACCTCAAATGCCTTCTTGAAAGAACCGGAATCTCTGTAAGTAAGCACACATTCCGGCATTCCACCAACAAAAAAATACTCACGGAGTTGCCTGAGAATAAAGCCGTGAATAGTATCAGATAGTTTTTGTGGGGGAGCAAGTAGTTTTTGTACGGCTTTTTCATGTCCATTAGCATGAAGGAATTCCACAAATCCAAGTGGGTTCAGCTTAAGAAATTGGAGTCTCCCAACCGGGAAGGAAATCTTATTTAAAACAAATTCGATTAATGAGCCTGCAGCAATAACATGTAAATCAGGCATCTCTTCATAAAAATATCGCAATGCAGTTAATGCTTTTGGAAATGCCTGTATTTCATCAATAAAAAGCAAAGATTTTCCTGGAATAATCTTGTTATTTAAAACTAATTCAAGATCACTGCAGATCTGTTTTGGATTCAATTCTCCTTCAAAAATTTTATGCAATTGAGGATTGCGTTCCAAATCCAGCATTACCAAATTATCAAAATTCTCCTCTCCGAATTTTTTAATGATATATGTTTTTCCTACTTGTCTCGCGCCTTTGACAATTAATGGCTTTCGGCGCTTGCTTTTTGCCCATTTTTTAAGTTCTGCTTCAATAAAACGCTTCATTGTTTTTTATTTAAAAATACAAGGCAAAAGTAAGAATAATTATTTAATAATACAAGGTAAAAATTAAATGAAAGATTTAAATGTACAAGGATAAAATTAAATAGATAATTTAATAATACAAGGTAAGAATTGTTTGGTATTTGATGAAAAGCAACAAATCAGTTAAACTAAAAGAAAGGACATAGCGAGTTCTGGAAGGTTGGAATATTGGAGTAATGGAATAAAGAAGTAATGGAATAACAGAATGATTCCTGTCCTGTGAAATGCGATGCGGGAGCCATTTCTACAGTGGAATAACGGAATAATAAATTAACCGCCTTCCGATAGTCATCGGGATAGTCGGGCAGGCAAGTTTGATTTGCGGGATTTTTTTGTTTTTCAGAAACCCGAAACCCGTAACATGCTCCGAAGGAATGCCTTCGGCACAACTTAAGTTAATCAGGTAAAAAACATATAAGAGTTTTTTATATTTGTATACAGCATTGTGCTGCATTAGTATTTTTTTTTAATATCTTAACGCGTAAATTCAAAAAGAATAAATAATGAAAATTACATCAAAGTATTCCGCGTTTAAATATTGCGGTTTGGTTGTTATTTGTTTTTCCATGATCGGATGCCATTCTTCTTTCACAGGAAAGCAGCTAACAAACGACGGTAAAAAATCGATAAATTAAATTGTACCAATATGAAAAAACAAGCTATGTTATGCATTATCGTAGGTCTATTTGGTCTGGTAACATGTAAACAAGCCAGAGAACCAAAAGAATCTCAAAAAATCTTTGAGAAGTATGAAGCAAACTGGGAATCCCTGAAGAGGTATGAATGTCCTGAATGGTTCAGTGATGCTAAATTCGGGATATATACCCACTGGGGTCCTTATTCGGTTCCTTCCTGGGAGAATGAGTGGTATCCCCGCCTGATGTACATGAAAGATAACGACAGGGGGAAACGATTTTACGAGCATCACAAAGAGACCTGGGGTGATCCTTCCGGGTTTGGATACAAAGATTTTATCCCGCTGTTCAAAGCAGAAAAGTTCAATGCCGAAGAATGGGCTGAACTGTTTAAAAAATCAGGGGCGCAATTTGCCGGTCCTGTGGCTGAACACCATGATGGTTTTGCCATGTGGGATAGCGACCTGACCGAATGGGATGCCAGGGACAAAGGCCCCGGTAGGGATATAGTTGGCGAACTGGCAACAGCGGTCAGAAAGCGTGGGATGAAATTTGTCACTTCTTTTCACCATGCCTATCACTGGAAATATTATGAACCTTCCTATGATCTGGAAAATGCTGACACACGTGACCCGCAGTTTGCCGGCGTGGATAAATTATATCCTCCTGTTCATGAAAAAGGAGAACCCGAATCAGAAGAGTTTTTAAAATTCTGGTTGGCAAAGGTAAAGGAGGTGATTGACAAATACCAACCCGATTACCTTTGGTTTGACTTCGGATGGAGACAACCGGGGTTTGAACCTTACAAAAAAGAATTCCTGGCCTATTATTATAACCAGGCAATAAACTGGGGGAAAGAAGTAGTGGTTACCTATAAGAATGACCACCTTCCTGAAGGTGTAGCTATACTTGACCTTGAGCGAGGTAAACTGGATACCTTAAGCAAGAAAAAATGGATCACCGATACCTCGGTTGATCTGAAATCCTGGAGTTACATCACAGAACCACAATACAAATCAGTAAACACCCTGGTGGATAACCTGGTGGACCGTGTAAGCAAAAACGGTAACTTGCTCCTTAACATAGGTCCCAAGCCGGACGGGACCATCCCTGAAGAGCAAAAAGCTCTGTTGCTCGGAATCGGAGCATGGCTTGATGTTAATGGTGAAGCAATTTATGGAACCAGGCCGTGGAAAACTTATGGTGAAGGTCCTACCGGAATGGTTACTGGCCATATGACCGAAAGAGAAAATGTAGGAATGGAATATACTGCAGAAGATATCCGGTTTACAGTTAAGGATAATGTGCTTTATACCATTTGTCTGGACTTTCCGGAAGACAGCAAGGTAATGGTTAAGACACTGGCCAAAGGGTCTGAGTATTTCGACGGGAAGATTAAGAAAGTTGAAATGCTTGGCACAGAGGGAAAAATTCAGTGGGAACAAACGGATAAAGGATTGCAGGTTGAACTGCCTTCGGAAAAACCTTGCAAGCACGCTTTCACCTTGAAATTATCGGTTAAATAGGTCTGAATAATTTCAATCCCTACATTCACTTGATTTCCTTCAAAAAGTTTGTATCATACGCTAACCTGTTGTAGGTCCTTTTATTTGTTACTTAACAATTAACAACATGGGAATTCTGGATAAGTTTAGTCTTTCCGGCAAGACAGCACTGGTTACAGGCTGCAGTCGTGGTATTGGCAAAGCATTAGCTATTGGACTGGCTGAAGCAGGGGCCGACATCATCGGTGTGTCTACCTCGCTGGAATTATCAGGAAGTGCGGTAGAGAAGGAAGTTACTTCTCTGGGCAATTCATTCAAAGCCTATCGGTGTGATTTTTCTGAAAGGCAACAGCTTTATGATTTCATAGGGAAGGTTAAGTCGGAATCCAGGGAAATTGATATCCTGGTTAATAATGCAGGGACTACTTTCAGAAAACCTGTAACTGTGCATCCTGATGATGACTGGGACAAGGTTATTGAAGTGAATCTCAATTCGCAATTTATTCTTTCAAGAGAGGTTGGAAAGGATATGGTTGCACGGAGCAAAGGCAAAATCATCTTTATTGCTTCAATAAATACTTTTCAGGGTGGTATAACTATTCCCGGTTATGCTGCAAGCAAAGGAGGAATTGGTCAGTTGACAAAGGCTTTTTCGAATGAATGGGCTTCACATGGGGTAAATGTCAATGCCATCGCTCCGGGATACATAGCAACGGACCTTACCGAATCGCTGAGGAGAGAAAAAAAACGGAATTCTGAAATTATAGCCCGTATCCCTGCCGGCAGATGGGGTGAACCGGATGACTTGAAGGGAGCCGTAGTGTTCCTGGCTTCGGAAGCTTCCAATTTCATTCACGGTACTATCCTTACCGTCGATGGAGGATGGATGGGTAAATAAGTTTGGTTCATCCGGAAAATGAATAGGTGTCAGGTGGAATAATGGTTTTCGCTCTCAGGTTCGCTCAAACGTTCCAACCTTCCTCCGAAGGAGTGCCTATGGCACAATGTTCCAGGATAACTACGCATTATCCTGAAGAACCATAAGTTTTAACTGGCCATGTATTGGATTATAATTTAAATAATCTCAAGATATGACGGTTATATATATTTTCAGTTACTTGTTCCCCTACAGTTTCAGCATTTTTATTTAACAGATCCAGATATTCCTGTCCGTATTCTGCTGCAATTTTATAGGAAACATGTAATAACTGCCGTAAGTGAGGATTATAATCCGGATGATCAGGAACATGTCTTAGAGAATTAGCCAGTTTTTCTCCATCCCAAAAATCAACTTCTGAAGGATCCGGTAGTTTCGTTTGATCAATATCGATAACGGTAGAGTAGGGGGCACAAAGTTCATTTGCCCGTTCAAACCCTTTCCGGTAAATCGACTTTGCCAGTTGAAGGGCTTCGTTACCTGAAAGTGACAGGCCGATTAGTTCTTCAAGCCAGGTTGTACCCGCTGTTTTTATATGTATCCCTTTATTATGCTTCCGGATCAAATTACCCATGACCGGGTAAATAGAGAACTTATCACTTCCTGAATGAACACTTAATTTCAGGTTTTCACGGAGCCCGAATTCTTTTATGGCAAAATCAATAACAAGCAGATCCTCTTCGAATTCTTTAGCAAATTGATCCGGATCTCCCACATAATCAACACCCTTGTTAAATCTACCGGTGAATTTCGGTGCAATGGTTTGTGCGGGAATACCATACATGGATACTGCGCTTAAAATAAAGAATAATTCCACCGGGGTTTGTGGTTGGTCCACTTCGTCCATCGATACCTCGGCAATGAAGTTTTGGGTTCCTTTTCTTTCAGCAATATGATTATATATTTTGCTCGCTTCCATGATGGCAAACAAGTATTTGATGGATATTTCCTGTAAACTATCATTTGAAATATGGAAGGGTTGTTCAATTCCCGGAATAGAAAGATTTCCTACATACTTTTTGTTCTTATCCATGAATGAACTAATATCTTCCTGAGAAGCGGGTTTGCCAATATATTCTGCAACGTCAAGTGTAAAAAAGTCTGAACTTTCAATGAATTGATCCACATTGGAAAGGTTGATATGGTCAGCGTCGACAAAATAATCCCCATTCCATTCGAGGGATTTGACAGCATCGTCAGCTTCTTCCCGGGTATCGGAAGGGTTGGAGTTAACAATAATATGTTCCCGGAATGATTTGTTCCAGACAGGCGCGATATCAATGCCTGCTTGTTTAGCCTTTATGATGGCTTTTAATTGAGATTTACCCTGGAGTCCAAACCGGTCACCAATTCCGAACGAATATTTACTTAGATTCATGAATAAGTATTTTAGTAAAGCCACCACTTAATAATGGTAATTTGGGTTACTAATTTGAACAACAAAAATAAAAAAAAATGATATCTCTGCCGATCGCATTTGTATTTAATTTTTTCGTATAATTATGGTCTTTAAATTATTAACTAAAAAAGAACTTAATATTTCTTCCGTGTCTATTTTCGTTGGCATTTTCCTGAAGGGATTCTCCAACAGGGACTCCTTCGGAGCTATGGAGCTTCGGAACTTCGGAAGTGTAAAAAAAAGTTTAAAACCATCTTTATATGAAATGTATTGTATGTAAGGAACCCTGGTGTGAGCTTCCGGGTGGAGATTATAAAACAGAAATTGTATCGGTACATGATCCTGATGAATATTTAAGCGAAGCGACCACTGAAAAAAACCGGCAAAAGCATGTGTACAGTTCGGTATGTCGCCTCCGGGAGTAATAAGCATTGCACTTAATACGAGTAAACCAGATAGAGTACGGCAAAATGCAGAATTGATTCAGGCTGAGATGCCTGAAGAATTCCGGGTTACTATGAGAAAAGAAGGATTAATTGATAGAAATTATCCGTTTGTTGGATAGAAAATGGATAAATGAAATGAGATTAGATTTTTGAATATCCAATTTCAGATGAATAAAATGGTGTCAGGTGTTTCCACCTGACACGAAGGATATTACATTTTAAAAAGCTCCGCTTTTTTTATTTTAGCTTATAAAATATCTTACTTTTCTCCACAGGATTTTCATCTTTTAAAATTGGACTCAGCCTGAACGTATAGCTGTATTCCTGAGGTTTCAGACGATATTTTTCATGCGGTCTGGCTCCCCAGGAATTATCCCCGCCAACACCCATCTGCTTGTAATCAAGGTTTACAGAGATAAAGTCTCTTTCCTTCAGTTCATAAGCATGTTTGGTTCCCCTGGATTCCTGTGTAAGGTCTTCAATGGTATAGGGCAGGGCAGACCAGCTTAAATGCGGCATACCTGTTGCCATTAGTCCGTTTCCTTCGTTATTGGTAAAACTGATCCACCGGGTATCTGTCCGGTTGCCGTTTTCCTGTGGACTAATGTAAGGATAGTATAGTTTTTTAACCATACTTTCATATATACCTACAAATGCTGATGTTTTCCTGTCCTGGTAATTTTCGTGCGGACCACGACCATACCATTTTACCTGATTAAATTTTTCAGGAATTCTCATCGTCATTCCAATTCTTGGAATATCAGGCAATTCTTCTTTACCAGGTGTGAATGTATTGCTTATGATTACATCACCATTTCCCAATACAATGTATTCTACCAGGTGTTTCGACTCAACATCCGGAAGATCATAATCAACCCTTACACTTACTTGATTTGAGGCGGTTTCTTTCACGGCAAAATTCTTTACTGACCGGTTTTTCCCGGCATTTTGCCATACGCCCATTCTTTTTGGCATCCTGAAGCCAAAGTCATTGTCAGTAGTAGCCCGCCAGAAATTGGGTTCCGGACCTTTTTCTATCAATTCATTTTCTCTGAATTGCCAGGAGTCCATACCACCGGTTGTTTTGTTGAAACTGATCTGAAAGTTTTCACCTTTTACCACCAATTTTTCTTTACTTTCTTTCAAATTAAGAGATGGAAGGGTTGTGATATCTGTTTTTCCCATTTTTTCATAGAAAGGCAGTTTAATCTGTTCACTTGCTATCTCATATCCTTTGGATACTAATGGTTTTTCCATGGTCGTGGTAACACTGAAATTCAAAAAAAACTCTACACCGGGTTTAACCGGTTCTTTGGGAATGGGAATGGTTACCACTTTACTTTCACCGGGTGGAATATTAATATCTGAAAGTGTACCCTGTGCAACGGTTTTATTTTCAGCCATAATCGCCCAGTTGAAATTCAGATCATTGATGTTAATAAAGTGGTATTTGTTTGTAATCCTTACTTTTCCATTTTCAATATCTTCCGGCTGGATACCGACATATTGGTATACTTTCTTTACTTCAAACAAACCCGGATGCGGAGTGCGATCAGGATTTACAAGTCCATTGAGACAAAAGTTTTGATCACTCGGTACATCCTCTGGTCCATAGTCGCCACCATATGTCCAGTATTCTTCACCTTTTTCATTCTTTTTGACCAGGCCCTGATCGACCCAATCCCAGATAAAACCTCCCTGGAGGTGATCATATTTTTCAATTACGTCCCAGTAATCCTGAAGGTTTCCTGTACTGTTACCCATGGCATGGGCATATTCGCAAAGTATCAATGGCCTTTCCTGTTTTTCGCTTGCATATTTCTCAATGCGTTCGATACGGGCATACATTGGGCAGTAAATATCAGTATTGGGACCCAGTCTTGCGCCTTCGTAATGAACCGGTCTTGATTTATCCCGCTCATGGATCCATTTGTAACCGGCTGCAAAATTAACGCCATCGCCCGCTTCATTTCCCATTGACCAGATGATAACGGAAGGATGATTTTTATCCCTTTCAACCATCCGTTTAATTCGGTCAACATGTGCTTCTTTCCATGTGGTATCTTTAGCCAGGCTTTTTTCACCATATCCCATTCCATGAGATTCTATGTTAGCTTCGTCTATAACATAGATGCCGTACTGGTCACATAACTCATACCATTTCGGATCGTTGGGATAGTGACTGGTCCTGACGGCATTAATATTGTTTTGTTTGAACAAACGAATATCCTGCAGCATGGACTCTTCAGATACTACATGCCCGGTATATTGATCATGCTCATGACGGTCGACTCCCTTGAAAAGAACAGCTTTACCGTTAACCAGTAATTGTCCGTTTTTGATTTCTACTTTCCTGAACCCAATTTTACATCCCGCTGCTTCAAGAATATTCTTGTTTTTATCCTTAATTTGAAGAACCAGGGAATAGAGAGCAGGTGTTTCGGCTGTCCATTTTTTTGGATTTTCAATATCCTTCTCAAAAACCTGGATTGTTGTTTGTTCGTTGTTCAATTCAATAGGTTTTTCTTCTTCGAATAGAAGTTTCATGTTCTCGTCGAACAGTTTTATATCCAGAAAATAATTTTTTGCTTTAAGTTCAGGATCATATTGCTTTATCTCAGTAGTTACATTTAGTTTTCCGTTTATATAGGTTTCATCCAGATCAGCCAGGGCGAAAAAGTCTCTGATGTGGATGTTTGGTGTGGAAAAAAGATAAACACTCCTTTCGATCCCGCTTATTCTCCAGAAATCCTGGCATTCGATATAGGAACCGTCTGACCAGCGGTAAACCTGCACGGCAAGAACATTTTCCCCCTCAGGATTCAAATAGTGTGTAATATCCCACTCGGCAGGGGTTTTTGAGCCCTGACTGAATCCGACTTTTTGACCGTTT
>JAUWBB010000214.1 GCA_030605195.1 Bacteroidota bacterium | reverse complement strand
GCCACAAGTCTTGATGAACTGAAGAAAATCGAAGACTTTTACAAAAACCGCCAAATAGAAAACAAACCGGTTTTAATGGTTGGTTTTAACAGGAGATTCAGTAAATATTTAGTTGAAATAAAAAAGCATACTGACAGGAGGATTAATCCATTGTTTATCCATTACAGAATGAATGTGGGATATATCTCTCCTGATCACTGGGTACATGAAAATGGTGGGCGTATTGTCGGGGAAGCCTGTCATATTATTGATTTAATGTCTTTTTTCGTAGGGAAGCCTATTATATCAATAAGTTATGAGAGCCTGTCTCCTTCCACAGAACATTTTAATAGTTCAGATAATAAATCGGTTATATTAAAATACGAAGATGGTTCAATAGCTACCATTGAATATTTTGCGGTTGGAAACCGTGAATTCCCAAAAGAATACATGGAAGTTCATTTTGATGAAAAGACTATTGTCATGAATGATTATAAAAGCTTAAATGGATTTGGTTGCAACATCAAAGAAATCAATTCTTCCATAAGTCAAAAGGGACATCTGGAAGAACTTAGAAGTCTTCATAATGTGCTAACAGCCAGAGATAAAAATTGGCCGATTGAATTATGGGTTATAATTCAAACAACCAAAGCCTCATTATTAATCAATAAATGAACATCATAAATCTATATTCGGGATATAAAAGAATATTAATTATTGGTCCATATCCTCCTCCTTTAGGAGGCATTTCTATTTTCATTTACAGATTGAAACGAGCTCTGAAGGATCATAATTTTAAGGTCGACATATTTGATACATCAAAGAATTATATTCTTTTTGGGATTAAATATCTCGCATTCTTTATTAAAGTTATCTTCAATAATTATCAAATAATACATATTCAACATTTTGACCTAAAAAAAACAATTCTTCTTTTTGCACTTAGACATATTAAGAAATATAAAGTTTTTTATACGGATCATAATCCTTTCTTGTTTGAAAATAAAAATAAAATTGTCAGTTTATTAAATAAAAGATTACTTGGCAAATTAGATTTACTTATCGTCGTAAACGATCATATTCTTGATATTTATAACAAGCACGGGGTTGTTCTACCAAAGAATTATTTAATTCAAAATGCATTTCTCCCTCCTCCAATTGAGGAAGAAAACAAGATTCTCAACACATATCCAAATGATCTATTTGATTTTCTCAAAGAACATAAGCCCTTAGTAATTGCAAATGCATTTCAACTAAGACTAATAAATAATATCGATCTTTATGGTTTTGATATTTGTGTAGATTTGGTAAAAAAACTTAAACCGTATTTCCCCCAAATAGGTTTTATATTTGCTTTGGCCAATGAAAAGTATAATGATTCTTATTTAAGGGAAATACAAATTAGAATCAATAAATCTTTTTTAAATGAGAACTTCTACTTTTTAACTGGTCAGAAGGAATTATGGCCTTTATTTAAAAGAGCTGATCTGTTCATTAGAGCAACTTACAAAGATGGGTATGGAATTAGTATTGATGAAGCTCTTTATTTTAAATGCTCTGTTCTGGCAAGTAATGTTTGTAAAAGAAATAACGCAACAACACTCTTTGAAAATCGAAACTTGGATGATTTATTCAATAAAAGTTTAAACATATTAAAGAAACAATATCATTGTGATAAGCAATAAAGATTTCTATAATTATTGGGCAAAGCAGAAGATTGGAGAGAGGGATAGAGAATATAAATTGAAATGGAAAGCAATAAATCTGCTTAATCTTCTATTGAGAAACGGGAAAATAACCTTTAATTCAGTTTGTGAAATTGGAGGTGCAGAAGGTGTTTTGTTAGATACAATTACAAGTGTTATAAAATCGAATGTTTCAGTAAATTATGAGATTAGCGATTTATTTTGTAAGATAGGCAAGAAAAATTTTAAAAATATTGATTATATAAACCAAGATTTTCTTGAAAAACCTGAATGCTATGATCTTGTTATTCTTTCTGATATCACGGAACACGTTGAAAATGATGAACTATTTTTGAGCGTCATAAGCATGTATTGTAAATTTTTGGTTATCAAAATCCCTATTGAAAAATCATTTTTCTCTACAAAATTTTATCAAACAATCAGGTTTAAAAAAATACCTGAAGAATTAAAATATGGTAAAAATCACATAAATGGACATCTAAGAGGATATACTGTTAGGCATGCCATTCATTATGTATCAAAATATTATAATATCATTGATAAAGAGATTATCGACGTTTCATTCTTCAATCCTTCAAAAAAGAAAAAAATATTGAAAAAAATATTTGGGAAAAATATTTTCATTTTTCTTTATGGCGGTGCATTTTTTGCCTTAGGGGAGAGTCGTCACTTTATCAGTAATGAAAAAAGATAAAAACGAATTCTTTCTTCAAAACGATGAATTGTAAGTTTTGCAATCACAAGGACTGCAACATCATAAAGGATATTATTTCTCCCCACAATTTGCTGAAATATTGTTTATATGCCTGTGAACGTTGCGGGAGTTTTTTCTTTGACAAAGAGCAACATCCTGTATCTCTGGATTTACTTTATTATGATTTATCGCAAACAAGAGGAGAATTCCCGGAAGAATTTGTTCCCAGTAGATCATGGCAGAAGCAGGTACAAACTATAAAAAAACTATTTGGAGGGAATCCCAGTTCAGTCTTGGATATGGGATGTCGAACGGGTGATTTTCTAATGCATTTTGACAAATCAACAGAATGTGAGGGGATTGAGTTATCAAAACATTTTGCCGGGATTGCTGAAAAGAGGGGAATTAAGGTTCATGATGATTTCCTTGAAAAGATTGAGTTCACCCAAAGTTACGATGTTGTTACATTATTTGCCGTTATGGAGCATCTTGAGTCATCTCTTGATTTTCTAAATAAATTAAATACATTAGTGAAAGAAGGCGGAATATTGGTTATCATGATCCCCACGCATCAGAGTTTTAAGAGAAAATGGCTCGATTTTACAGGAAAGACATGGCATATGTATTCTCCTCCCGAACATCTGAATTTTTACTCCAGGCAATTTCTTGATAAGTATCTGTCCGAAAAGGGTTTTAATTTGGTTCATCGATTTTATACCTCTGGTGGAATGGTAACCCCTTTTCCCCAAATAAAACTTCTCAACATAATCTTGAAAAAGCTAGTAAACCTGTTTGATCATAGTTGGTTCAATAGATTTCCAGTCTTTGACCATATGTATAGTTATTATCAGCTTGAATCCTCAAATAACCAGGTAGAGTTTTGAAGTAGATATGCTTTGCTAAAAACTGAAATTAGAAACAGCAAAACATTTAAATGAATTCTGAACAGATCATATTGGATTCGATTCTTACGCTCAATGATTGGCTTGAACAAAATGGCTGGTCAGGTTATGACCCATATGATATTAAAGGTGAAAGATGGATGATATGGTTAACCAGGAAAGGGAACCACTCGAAATTTTTTGCTATTCTCAGAGAAATTGTTTTTGAATTATTTTACACTTTCCCAAAATTTTCCAGAAAGGTCTTCAAAATAAAACCTCAAATCAATGCTAAAGCAATGGGATTGTTTGCTTCAGGCTATTTGGGTCTGTATCAGGCAATACAAAATGAGGAATATTTGGCAAAATCGAGCTGTTGTATTGACTGGCTGTTAAACCATCAATCCAAAACAAAAATTGGTATTGGCTGGGGTTACCCTTTCGACTGGCAATCCAGGGAACTGATCTCCAGGGGGACACCAAACGGAATTGTTACCACCGTTGCCGGAGAGGCATTCTGGAGATGGTATAAACATACCGGGGACAAGAAGTATCTTGAAGTTTGCAAAAAAACAGGTCTGTTCCTGGCATCTTTGCCAATTAAAACCGTTGAAGAGGACAAAATTTGTTTTTCATATACACCACTTTACGTTAATTACATTCATAACCTAAATCTTTTTGTGGCTGAATTTCTACTTAAAGTTGGTCTGGAAACCAATAATAAGGAGTGGATAGAACTGGCCAACAAAGCCGTAAACTACACTATTTCCTGCCGGATGGAAAACGGTGCATTTGACTATAATGGTCCGCCTGAGAAACCCGCAAATCTTATTGATAATTATCATACAGGCTTTGTCCTCCGGATGTTGTTCTCCATTTATAAGTTGACCAATAGGAAGGATGTGCTGGAAAGTCTGCGCAAAGGATATGGATTTTACAAAGAAAAATTGTTCGAAAATTATCAGATTCCCAGGTTACGTCCTCATCGTAAATACAGGATTGATATTCATTCCTGTTCCGAGAGTATCCTTTGCTTTTCAACTTTATCTGAAATATTCCCTGAAGCCCTTCAATATGCAGAAAGTATTGCAAAATGGACGATTGAAAATTTTCAGGATGAATCGGGATACTTTTATTATGGCATTTTGAAAAGTCGTTTTATCGGTATACCTTTCAAATCAAAGATTGCTTATTTAAGGTGGGGGCAGGCCTGGATGTTGCCGGCTCTGACAAACTTTTTACTGGTGAAAGGCAAAAATGCTGGATAATATACGATCGACGGTAAAAAATGCCCTGATCTACGGTTTGGGTAACATTTCGGCAAAACTAGTCGGGTTTGTCCTGATACCTCTTTATACCAAAAATTTTTCCACCGCGGAATACGGTATCCTGGGAGTAGTGGAAATAACTACCCAGATTTTTATTGTGCTTTTCGGGATTAGTCTTTACTCGGCTTTTTTCAGATGGTACTGGGATAAAAACTATATCCGGAACCAAAAGTCAATCTTTTTTACGATACTGGTTTCTATTGGAATAGGTAGCCTCATGATGATCGCGGGGCTTTGGTTTGTCTCTGAAGACCTGGCCGATTTCCTGCTGGAAGATGTGAAATACGCTTACCTGATACGACTGATGCTGATCACTGCCGGTCTTGAGGCGCTCGCGGTTATTCCGGCTACACTTATGAGACTGCAGGAGAAATCTTTGCTTTATTCCATTGCCAACCTGGTCAAACTCGCCTTCAGTCTTACCTTGACTGTTTACTTCATCGCTTTTCTGGGCAAAAAAGTTGAAGGGATTTATGAGGCGCAGATCATCGGGAATATTGTCTATCTCCTATTCCTGTCACAATTCATAATAAAAAATATTACATTCAGATTTGATCTGTCTATTCTGAAGAAAATGCTTGTATTCAGTCTGCCGCTGGTAGCATCGGCACTTTCCGGATTAATTCTGAATATCACAGACCGTTATACATTGAGATTCCTGACCAACATGTCTGAAGTGGGTATATATACACTGGGTTTCAAGGTGGCCAATATAATAAAGGTTTTTGTTGTTAATTCTGTTATGCTGGCCGTTTCACCCTTAATCTTCAGGATGATGGATGAGCCCAATAACAGGAGGTTTTATTCAAAGATATTGACATACACTACATACGTAGTATTGCCTGTGATTTTGACGGTTTCAATTTTTGGAAAGGAGGCGATTAAAGTTTTATCACAGAAACCCGATTACTGGAATGCCTATAAAATTATTCCGATACTCTCCTTTGCAATACTTTTTGGAATGATGAAAGATATCGCCATGACCGGCCTGCACCTGATGAAAAAAACCAAAACAATCGCCGGGGTAGTTTTTACAATGATGTCATTCAATGTGCTATTGTGCGTGGTGCTTGTATATTTTTGGCAATCATACGGAGCTTCAATCGCAATCCTTATTACTCAAATATTATATTTCATAACAATATTAAGATTTGCCCAAAAACAATATCATATCCCATTTGAA
>JAUWBB010000341.1 GCA_030605195.1 Bacteroidota bacterium | reverse complement strand
GGTATTGAAGATTAGCCCTGTATTTTAAATAATAAATGTCGAATGTGATGACGCTTTGGTCACACCCTGACTAAAACGTCAGGGTTAAATAAAAAATGTTAAAGTTGTTTTCGCGTTACAACCGTCTTGTTCCGTTCTGCTGTTTCAATTGATTTTACAAAGATGGAAACTAATTCCCACTATGAAATAAATCGAAGATTTATTGCATAGCAATATTTCACAGGGTAAATTTGCGAAGCTATGTTCTTTATTGTAGATACCATGACAATTCAGGAGTTATATAATTTGTACCGTTGCATAGAAAAAATTTCAATTGACTCAAGAAAACCTGTTGAGGGAGCTATTTTTTTTGCGTTAAAAGGTGAAAAGTTCAATGGTAACCGGTTTGCTGAAGAAGCCCTGGATAAAGGATGCAGCTACGCGATTGTTGATGAAGAGAAATATTTGGCAGACAAACGCTATATCCTTGTTAAAGATGTTTTGACCACTTTGCAAAATTTAGCTACTTTACATAGAGATAGATTAAATATCCCAGTTATAGCTATTACGGGTACCAATGGTAAAACCACTACCAAGGAGCTATTGACCAGAGTATTGGCAAAACATTATGTTGTTACATCAACACAAGGAAACTATAATAATCATATCGGTGTTCCCCTTACCATACTGGATATTACCTCCAATACCGAAATTGCCGTTGTAGAAATAGGTGCAAACCATATTGGAGAAATTGCTGCTTTGTGTAAAATTGCCCAACCCGGTTATGGAATAATTACAAACATTGGAAAAGCTCATTTGGAGGGTTTTGGGTCATTGGAAAATATAAAAAAAGCAAAATCCGAACTTTATAACTACCTGGAGAAAAAGAAGGGAACGGCTTTTTACAATGATAATAATAAGATTTTAATTGAATTGCTGAAAGAAAAAATACTAACAAAAGTTCCACTGGAAAATTATCTCCCCGATCCGTGTTATTATCATTTTGTATCTGCTGATCCTTATTTGAAAATGAAGATGACTAATAATGGAAAGGAATTTTTTATCGATACAAAACTGATCGGAAGATATAATACTGAAAATGTTATGGCAGCCATCGGGGTGGGTAAATTTTTCCGGGTGGAAATAAACAGTATTATAAACGCCATTGAATCCTATAAACCCGAAAACAACCGATCTCAATTATATCAAACATCATCCAACACACTATTTCTTGATGCCTATAATGCTAATCCAACGAGTATGAGGGCTGCCGTTGAAGATTTTGTTTTACTTAATTATGAAAAAAAACTCCTTATTCTGGGAGATATGCTGGAGTTGGGAAGTGATGCACTTATTGAACACAAAAGGATCATTTCCTTCTTATCTGAGAAAAAAATTGAAAATGTTTTATTAATCGGTAAATCTTTTTCAAAAACAAATGATAATCCGGTTTATAAATCATTTCGAAATACTGATGTTTTTTTTAAATGGTTGAAAGCAAATCCGGTCAAATCGCATTATATTCTGATAAAGGGATCGAGAGTTATGCAGTTAGAGAAAGTAATTGAAGCACTGTAGCCCGCGGGCTATCCAGCCATTAACCGGCAGGAATTGTTTTTGGATTATATGTTTAAATCCTAACTTTGTATTACCGGAATGTAAACAAATAATTGGCGGTAAAATTCCATAACGTGGTTACAATTATGGCGATAAGTTTTGAAAGATAAAAGTGTTTCTTAAAGATATGCACCAATATCCATAACACCAACGTATTTATACCTAAACCGATAATCGAAATAAAAAGGAAAGAAGAATACTCATGAATAATCTTTGGGTTTGAACTGTGAAATGTCCAGATACGGTTTAAAATATAATTTGTGGTAGCAGCAATTATAAACCCTATACCACTTGCAACATATTTCTGGATTTTAAATTTCTCCTTAAGGATCCAGGTTATTGAAAAATCAGCAAGCAAACCGGAAGCGCCAACAACTGAAAATTTAACAAATTTACTGATCAATTCAATCATTTCATATCAGGATAGTTAAAGGCATAATTCCTTAAAGGTTTTCTTTCGCAAAATAAATAACTGGAATAAAATGCTTTTCCGGTATATCTCTGTATGGTTGTTGTTTTTTACATTTTTTATTAATCTTTTCCGGATTTTCCGGTATTTTCCGAGTTTAGTATAAAATTTCAGATGAGCTTTTAAAACAGCATAAAATCTCCTAATTTCCAAAGTAAAAAGAAATTTGAAAGCGGCAAGTATATCCAAAGTTATCCGGGTAAATAGGATTAGCGAAAAGTTTTTTACAGGCAGGTTTTTATAAAGTACAAAAAGGTTATTTCTAAAATTCAAATAAAGCTTTCCCGGATGCTGGTTTGGTAAGGTACCGCCACCAACATGATAAATAATTGAGTCAGGTGAATACAGTATCTTGTACCCTTGATTTTTTAATCTCCAACATAGATCTATTTCTTCCATGTGGGCAAAAAACCCGGGATCAAAGCCGCCTGATTGTATGAAAAGTTCAGACCTGATGAATAAACAGGCACCACTTGCCCAAAATATTTCCCTGACTGAATCGTATTGGCCCGTATCTTCTTCGATAAGATTAAGAATCCGTCCCCTGCAAAACGGATAGCCAAATTTGTCGATAAATCCTCCGGCGGCACCGGCATATTCGAAATATTCACGTTTGTCAAATGACCGGATTTTTGGCATACAGGCAGCAATCTTATCGTCTTGTTCCATGAGGCCAATCACCGGGTTAAGCCAGTTTTGAGTTACCTCAACATCGGAATTTAACAGCACAAAATACCTGGCAGTTATTAATTTCAGGGCTTTATTATATCCTTCTGCATACCCATGGTTTTTGTCAAACTCAATAATTTTTATTTCAGGGTATTGCTGTAGTATTAAAGCCACAGAGTCATCTGTTGAACCGTTATCCGCAACCACAACCTGAATGCCGGGTCCTGAAGAGTATTTTACCACACCAGGCAAAAACTTTTCCAGATAATGTCTTCCGTTCCAGTTTAATATGACAACTGCAATTTGTATCATTTTCTTAGCTTCTCATGCTTCCAACGCCGGTGGGACCATAACCATAATTCAGGCCGGTTTATGATTATTTTTTCAAGTATCCGGATATGCTTTTCGGTAATTTCGAATTCTTCTATTTCTTTTGGATTTTCAAAGAGCTTAATAAAAATAATTTCATAAAATCCCCTTTTCTTTTTCTGAATATCAATGAAAACAACCGCCTGATCGGTTTGTTTGGAGATTTTTTCAACTCCAAGTAAAACGGGTGTATCCTGGTTTAAAAAAGTTGTCCAGTACTTGATATATCGGCGCATCGGACGTTGGTCACCCAGGAAAAACGTAATGGTTAATTCTTTATTTTGTTGACAATCATGGATTTTTCTTAGTGTTTGCTGTATTGTAACCGTTTTAATACCAAATTTCTCTCTCAGTCGAATAAAAAATTTATCAAAGCTGCTGTTCGCCAGCGGTTTATATATAGCGAGAACTTTATATTTTGTGACCAGAGGCAGACTTGCCAGCCATTCCCAGTTTCCATAATGCCCAAAAACAGTGATGATACTCTTGTTTTTTAAATACAGCTCATCCAATACCTCC
>JAUWBB010000173.1 GCA_030605195.1 Bacteroidota bacterium | reverse complement strand
AACAAACTACAAACCAAATATGTACATAACTGAAGAACACGAATTAATTCGCAAAACAGTCAGGGATTTTGCTGAAAGGGTAATAAAACCGGTTGCCCGGGAGCTAGATGAAAATGAACAGTTTTCTGAAGAAATTACGGCACAAATGGGTGAACTGGGTTTGTTTGGTATGTGCTCTCCTGAAGAATACGGCGGACAAAAGATGGATATATTATCGTATCTTATTGCCGTTGAAGAATTGGCCCGTGTAGACGGTTCCCAGGCTGCTACGCTTGCAGCGCATAATTCCCTTGGAATAGCTCCAATCCTTGAATTTGGCACCGAAGAACAAAAGAAGAAATACCTGCCCGGTTTATGTTCAGGGAAAGAGCTTTGGGCCTTTGGTTTAACTGAACCTGAAGCAGGATCGGATTCAAGGGCTACCAAAACCACGGCAAAACTGGTAAATGGCCAATGGATCATTAACGGATCAAAAATATTTATCACCAATGGTTCAGTAGATATCTCGGTAGGCGTTACAGTACAAGCTGTTTCCGGAGTTAAGAACGGGAAAAAGGAATTTACTACAATATTGGTTGAGAAGGATACCCCGGGATTTACCAGGAGACCAATGCATAAGAAAATGATGTGGAGGTCTTCCGATACGGCTGAACTTTACTTTGACGATTGTACTGTGCCGGAATCAAACATATTAGGTAAAGTGGGCCAGGGTTCAAAAATTATGCTTCATACATTGGATTGCGGAAGATTATCTATTGCCGCTATGGGGCTGGGACTGGCTCAGGGTGCATTTGAGATGGCTCTTCAGTATGCAAAAGAAAGAAAACAATTTGGTCGGCCGATTGTAAAATTTCAGGTTACTGCTTTTAAGTTGGCCGATATGGCTACTAAGATTGAATTGGCAAGGACTTTTCTGTATCATGCCTGTTGGCTTAAAGACCAGGCAATGGATTTTACCAAAGAATCGGCTATTGCCAAACTATATTGTTCCGAGATTGCAAAAGAAGTGGCAGATGAGGCGGTTCAGATACACGGAGGCTATGGTTTAATGAAAGATTATGATATTGAAAGGTTTTACCGTGACCAGCGATTGCTTCAGATTGGGGAAGGTACCTCTGAAATACAAAGATTAGTCATTGCACGTTGTATCGGAGCGTGTTAATCTATTCATTCATAACTTGGTAAGAGCTTACCAGGAATTAACGAAAACTACTGTATTTCTAACGTTTGAATAAAAGTTTTTTTGATTCAAAAAAAAAGGTATTTTTGCCCCTTTAAATTTTTAACCTAAGTTGTTTTTATTATGGATAAGCCTGTAGGTTTTCAAGTTTGGATGGCGCAAATACGTGCACCGTTTTTAGTTCTGGCGGTTTTACTGGTTGCAATTGGCCTGGCACTAGCCTATAAATTACCGGTTGGTGATGAACTGAACTTCAACGGATGGCATGCCCTTTTGCTCGTGATCGGGGTTGTTTCATCACATATTTCGGTGAACCTTTTTAATGAATACTCAGATCATAAGACAAAAATAGACTTCAATACGCGGCGAAGTCCGTTCAGCGGTGGAAGTGGTATGTTGACACAAGGTTTTACCAGGCCCCGGAGTGTATTAACCGTTGCTATTTCTTCTCTTTTATTATCTTTTGCTATCGGGGTATATTTTGCATTTGTTTCTCACTGGACAGTTATTGTATTGTCAATTATAGGAGGGTTTACCATTCTTTTTTATACCGGGAGCCTTGCAAAGATCTTGTTGGGAGAATTTTTTGCAGGCTTAACTCTTGGGTCTTTTGTGGTTATTGGAACCTATATTGCTATGACTGCCTCTCCTGAAATGGCGCTCGTAGACTTATTATCAACCAGGGTCATCCTTTATTCCATTTCTCCCGGGATTTTGACTTCTTTATTACTGCTTATCAATGAATTTCCAGACCGGGAAGCTGACAAAGCAGGAGGACGATTCCACCTGGTTATCAGACTTGGCACCAAAGGCGCTGCTGTGGTTTATACTATCGGAATGATTCTGACCTTTGGAACTATTCTGGCGATTCCTTTGTTAGGACTGGGACCATTTTGGGTATATCTGGCATTGCTTCCTGTCCCTCTGGCTATTAAAGCATGTAACATTGCATTAAAACATGGAGATGATATGCAAAAATTAGTTCCGGCTTTAGGAAGTAATATCATTACGGTGTTAGCCACCGACCTCCTTATTGTCATATCGATTCTTGTTGGTGTCTTCTAAAAAATATGTTTACCGATTTTTTTCGGCTGTTTACCGATTTTTTGTTTTATTCCTTCTGATCCATGCCTATTTTTGGAACACATAACCAAAATTTATAGGAGGTACAAATGGAACACAGAAGTAACAAAAGAGCCGTATTAGGCATTATCCTGGTTTTAGTTGGCGCAGCACTCATCGCTTTCAATTTAAATCTTTTTCCTTTCGGAATCCGCACCATTATTTTTTCATGGCAAATGATATTGATTGTCATCGGCCTTGTATTCTTAATAAGCAAAGAAAACAAAACGGTTGGCTGGATTCTGATTGCTATTGGGGGTTTCTTCCTGATCCCTGAAATTGTGAATATTCCTTATAGCTGGGGTTGGAGGCGCTTATTCTGGCCGCTGATCTTTATTATTGTTGGAATATTGATTCTTTTCAGGGGAGGAAGACACCATCATAGAAACAATGGAGAGACTTTGGATGAGGATTCTATTGATGATCTTTCCATGTTTGGTGGTGGTCAGCGTATGATTACCTCACAAAATTTCAAAGGGGGTAAAGTCACTTCAATCTTTGGTGGTTCACAGTTTAATTTTAAAAGAGCTTCCCTTGCTAAAGGGAGAAATGTAATTGACGTCCTTTCCCTCTTTGGCGGATCAAAGTTTATCGTTCCGCGGGATTGGGATATTAAAGTGGAAATAACTTCAATTTTCGGAGGATTCTCAGATAAGCGGAACCCTGATCCGAATGTTGTTTATGATCCAAGCAAACAACTGGTTTTTAAAGGGGTGGTGATTTTTGGAGGAGGCGAAGTACAGGATTATTAATTTATTCCGTTACATGTTTAATCCAATACTAAAAAGTAGAAAATCAAATTATTTTTATATACTGGCGTGGGTATTTGTCTCGGCTATCCACGCCGGTATACTTTTTTTCTTCTACAAAAACGAACCAGTATCTGCCATCGTTGATGCGATCGTTTTTTATGCAATTTTTGGATTGTTAGGTATTGGTTTATGGTATCCTGTGCGACATATTAAAAACGAACAGGTTAATCCCGCTTATCTTATCCTTAATCATGTGGTTGTAGCTTTCTTATGTATAACCCTCTGGTTGTCGGTTGGATATTTTGTTCTAAATGTTATTATGGGCGATTCTCAAGAATACATGAATTTCATTAACCTATCAATTCCATGGCGGATTACCTCGGGTGTTTTTATTTATATGGTGATTATCCTTGTTTATTACCTGATAATATACTATGCCGATCTTCAGGAAAAAGTGAAAGCTGAGGCTGAATTGAAAACCATGGTAAAAGAATCCGAGTTGACACTTCTTAAATCCCAGATTAACCCGCATTTCTTATTTAACAGTCTGAATTCCATAAGTGCTTTAACGGTATCGAATCCTGTTAAGGCACAGGAAATGGTTGTAAAATTATCTGAATTTCTCAGGTATGCATTAAAGCATGATCAAAGACAAAAAACATACCTGGAAGAGGAATTGCATAATATTGAATTGTACCTTGATATAGAAAAAATCAGATTTGGAAAAAAACTGAAATTTGAGCAAAAAGTCGGAAAAGAATGTAGTACGATCTATTTGCCAAACATGATCATCCAGCCACTGGTCGAGAACGCGATTAAACATGGAGTCTATCCATCCACGGATCAAATAACCATATCGTTGGATTGTTCTGTTCAGGACAATTTCCTTGTAATTAATATTCAAAACAATTATGATCCTGAATATATTTCCAATGGTGGTAACGGATTGGGTTTGAGAAATATTAAAAACCGCCTTATTTTAATCTATAACAGGGAGGATCTTCTTACCTTTGAAAAGAAGGAAAATGTTTTTAAGGTAAAACTGCTGATACCAATCGAGAAATAAAACTCCAAAAAGCAAATCTCAAAATACAAATAAATTCCAAATCCAAAATTACAATGACCAAAAAGAGTTAAGACACATAAATTATCTCAGGTTAAAGGCATTTTTTGGAATTTAGGAAATTAATTATTGGTTGTTATTTGTTATTTGGTGTTTGTTATTTGGGATTTTGATTACAGTTTTGCTACGTTAAGATTAAATCAGGTTATGAAGAAAAATGAATTGCATCATGTAATATAAAAAGTTATTGCTTATCCCGAACTCACGTTATTGTAGTAAATATTAATCACTATGGATGAAAAGATAAGGGCTATTATCGTTGAAGACGAAGAATTGGCAAGGGAGTTGATAAAGAGTTATTTAAAAGATCAACCTTCCGTTGAAATAGTTGGTGAGTTTGCCGATGGTTATTCAGGTGCCATAGCCATTAATGAATGCAAACCTGACCTTGTTTTTCTTGATATACAAATGCCGAAACTCAACGGGTTTGAGTTGCTCGAGTTGATTGATTTTACTCCACAAATAATATTTTCTACAGCCTACGATCAATATGCAATAAAAGCCTTTGAACTGAATGCGGTCGATTACCTGTTAAAGCCCTATCCAAAAGAAAGATTTTTTAATGCTCTTGAAAAGGCCATTCAGAGGATAAGGTCCGGGAAAAAAAGTTCAGTCGAAAATTTACTTCAACACAGGGAAAGAACGACAGAAATTCCGGACAGGATAGTTGTTAAAACAGGTAACAAGATACATGTTATACCTGTCGAAAAAATACATTACCTGGAAGCCCAGGATGATTATGTAATGATCTATACTGATTCCGAAAGGCATCTGAAGCAAAAAACAATGAAATTTTTTGTGGCCCATCTCGATCCTTCCGCTTTTATCCGGGTTCACCGGTCGTATATTGTCAGAATCGATCAAATTTCACAGCTTGAGCAATACGGGAAGGAGTCATATTTGGTTATAATAAAGAATGGAACAAAGTTGCCGGTAAGCAAATCAGGGTATAAAAAAATTAAAACAGAACTTGATTTTTAAGCCTTTACAGCCTTTAAAATATTCCGGTACATGAAGCGATTTTTTCTAATTATAGCCGCTTAACAGTTATTACAGAATCTATTCTTCAAATTGTAAACACAATCCGTTCCCTGAAGGGATTTCTTTCCCGCCTGCGGACGGGCAGGCAAGCCCTACGGGCTGTGTATTTCATACGTGCTTATATTCCAGCCGGTGAACCGGCTGGCTATTATCTATAAGTCCCTCCGGGACTTTCACCTCTATTGGTAGATAATTTTTAATTGGAATTAGTAATTAAATAAGTATTTCGTCCCGTATGGACAGAATGGCAATAGACAGCCATTTTAATGGCTGGAAAGTGGAGTGAAAATAAAAAAAAACGTCCCGCTTGCGGGACTGAAAGATTTTCATTATGGTCTTGTGTTGTCAATGCTCAGGAGAAAGTTCACCCCGTGGAATTCCTGATAACTTGCCTGACGGCAGTCAGGAATCAGAATACAAAGATATTCAAGATCGATTAAAAAAAGGTACGAACATTTTTTCGACAAAATCATACTTATTCAATAGCCCAGACTTAGCCTCTGTTTTTAGACCCTTAACGGTTTTGCGCCCTGGTATCCCTATGCTTGAAATCCTTAGGGTCTTTTCACTACATTTAATTTTTTTATAACTTTGAAAAAAATCAGAATCATTATGTTTCAATTATTTAAAAAGAGCAGCATCAAAAAAGGAAAAATGCCCAAATTGGCTGACTTCGATGGAAACCCATTAAAAGAAGGTGATGTAGTGGAATCCTTACGATACGATCTGGGAAAATGTAAATTATTCTTTACAGATGAAGGATATGTTTATGAATCCCTCGAAACCGGAAAACGTGTAAGCTGGGCTAAAATGATCGATGCTTCTACCGAAAACCAAAAGGTTAGAAAAATTGAGGGTTAAATTATTTCGAATTTACGACAATTGTCATTAATCCCCTCAAAATATAATTATGGTACGGTTAAAATTCTTATCTGTCTTTTTCATTCTCGTCTTGTTTCTTTCTTCTTGTGAAAAAGAAGAGGGGATTGGTGGAACTTCAGAGATTAAAGGTAAAGTTTATGCCTTTGATTACAATGCTGAATTAACTGTTTTGAAAAGTGAGTATTATGCCCCGGAAGAAGATGTTTACATCATCTACGGTGACGACGAAATTTATTCAGATGATTTTAAAACCCATTTTGATGGTTCTTACCATTTTCAGTATCTGAGGGAAGGAAAGTATACGATTTTTGCTTATTCTAAAGATTTAAGCAGAACATCACCCTCCGGGCTTATTACGGTTAAAATTGAGGTGGAAATTACAGGTAAAAACCAGACTGTTGAAGCAGAAGATATTGTAATCATTAAATAAAAAACATTATGAAAAAACTATTTTTTTTTCTTATCTGTCTTACGATAGTTACTTCTGTGGGCGCACAGAGTAAAAAACAACTTGTAAA
>JAUWBB010000009.1 GCA_030605195.1 Bacteroidota bacterium | reverse complement strand
GGGCACATTAATTTTATCTCCCGTAAACATGGATATACCCTTAATAGCATCAGCCAGTGCGATTTCTTGTGGTGTGCTTACAATAATTGCACCTGTGACAGGCACTTCCTGTACGAGGGTTAAATGGATATCGCTCGTTCCCGGAGGCAGGTCAACCAGTAAATAGTCCAGCTCTCCCCAATCGGCTTGATTTATTAGTTGCTTCAGGGCACTGGTTGCCATAGGTCCACGCCATACCAGCGCATCACCAGGATTAATAAAAAATCCGATTGAAAGAAGTTTAACATTATATTTTTCGACTGGAATAATTATATCAACTCCCTTTATGGGGTGAACTTTCGGACGGATATTTATCACATCAAACATTCTGGGAATAGAAGGCCCAAAAATATCAGCATCGATCAGTCCCACCTTGTGATTCATCTTTGCAAGAGATACAGCCAGGTTGACAGCAATAGTGGATTTCCCAACACCTCCCTTTCCCGATGCTATAGCAACAATATTCTTTACCCCTGGTAAAATCTCTTTTTTCTCCTGTGGTGCTTTACCTCTGATAACCGTATTTATGCTAACACCGGCTTTTTTGTCAACATAAGTTGATATGGCTTTAATGCAGGTCTTTTTTATAGAATTAACAAAAGGATCTTGCGACTTTAAAAACACCAGTGAAAAGCTGATTTCATTTCCCTTTATCTTTAAATCTTCGATCATCTTTAATGAAACAATATCCTCGTTTTTTTCAGGATGTTTTACTCTTCGGAGGGCATTTAATATTTGTGCTTCAGAATAAGCCATCATCTAAACCAATTCTTTATGTTTAGTCGTATAAACCTTAATAAATAACTACACAAAATTAAAATTTGGGAATTAATTTTCAGTTTGTTACAAGCAATTCTCAATAATTGTGTAGACTCTTTAATTTAAATTAAAGGTGCAAATATAACTTTAAATTACAAATTACAAATTACAAATTAGTACATAGCTTCGCGAATTAATTAAAAAATGTAATAATTATTCACATATTGTTAATTAGTTATTGTGTTCATGAGCTCGCTAACGCTCGGTTGGAATTATACTACTAATTTTGATTTTTCTCCAAGGCTAAGGCTAATCCCGAAACCCGATAGCTATCGGATTTCGGGATTAGCCTTAGTCTTTAATACGAGAATGATTATTAAAATGATATAACTCGGTGTATATCAATGAATAATTTTGAACTTGGTCCCGCCTGGGCGGGGCGATCTCATGAACGAAGTGAGTAAATTCCGATACATATTAATTAAACTCAAAACACATATACAGCTAATTGGAAGTGTAAATATTTTATTTGACAATAGAAGGAAGGCTTTCATGCTAATTCTTTACCCGGATCCCAAAAATGCTGTTCAAAATTCATTATCAAATCATTCTCAATTCGGACACCTTCATTTTCAAGCAATTGCCTCATTGTGTCGGTATTACCGAAGTGATGTTTTCCGGTTAACAAGCCTTTTCTGTTAACGACCCTGTGAGCGGGTATAAATGATTCAAAATAATTGGAATTATTCAGGGCCCATCCAACAACGCGGGCTGATTGCCCTGTAGCCAGATATCTCGCTATAGCACCATATGTTGTTACTTTTCCGGAAGGTATTAACCGGGTAACCTTAAATACTTCTTCAAAGAATCCGTTTTCTTTCATCTTGTTCTAAAATGGATTTTTTTTTTGCCGGTTTAAAACTTAAATAATATATTTTCTTCTCTTGTGATAAAAATTGTTTTTCATAATGGGTTTTTATGGCTAAATCATTGGTTACCTCATCCGCATTATATAAATCTTCAGATGATTTAACGATTTCGAGTTGATTTTTCTTTATCAGATTAAGTGTATAGTGATACAAAACAGCATTATCCGTTTTCAAATGAATTATTCCCCCGGGTTTAAGAAATTGGTTATAGGAGTTCAAAAACCGCGGGGAGGTTAGTCTTTTTTTGTTCCGCCGTTTTTTTAACTGCGGATCAGGAAAAGTAAGCCATATTTCACTAATTTCATCTGTACTAAAGAAGGAATTGATTAATTCGATCCGTGTTCGGAGAAAAGCAACATTTTTCAAATGCTCATCCATAGCATCTTTTGCACCACGCCACATTCTGGCCCCTTTTATGTCAACCCCGATAAAACTCTTTTGTGGATTTTTTCTGGCAAGGGCAATGGTATATTCACCTTTTCCACAACCAAGCTCAAGAATAACCGGATTCATGTTGCCAAAAAACTCATTAGCCCATTTCCCTTTCAAATAGTAATTTTTTTTATAAACTTCCTCGAACCCTGGTTGAACAACATGTTCGAAAGTTTCCATTTCAACCCAACGCTTCAATTTTTTTTTACTCACTTTTTTTTATGGCCAGTTAGATTATACCAAATTAATTTCATATCGACAAAGAAATCTCAAATTACAAGCATCAAATATAAAATAATACTCAATTACTAAATTCAAAACAACCAAACAGTTACGGAATTTGTCCTGAGATTTCGGGATTGGAATTTGTGATTTATTTGTATTTTGTATTTTGGTGCTTGTTTTAATAAAATACTGACTTCATAAACTGACTCTATTTAAATTTTGCTTTTTCGATTCTAAGGCCAACATCATAAACATTTAATAGTTCTTCTGTTCGCATTGCTTGTTCGAACGTAAAAGAATATTTACCAGGGTAAGGAAATCTCACATTTTTTTTATACGGGATCTGAATATCATAAATATCGCCTATACCACCGCCAAACCATTTTCCCTTTTCATTCGCTAAAATGCAGTTAACGGTATCACGCACCCATTCACCTGTTGGAGAATAAGTATTAATAAAAAGAAATAGGTTGCGATAAGAATAATCGTCTCCATTTCGAATATTAACATATAGGTTAAAAGAACTAACCGTATCTGTAATATTTACCTGAAATCGCAAAAGATTATTCCGGTTCCATTTATGTTCCGGAATTAGAATATTCTCCTCATATACCCTGTCGGGGTCGCAGGATAGCATAGAAAAAAAAAGGAGAAATGCTAAAACTTGTAAGACGGCTGTAAAATGTTTCATCAGGATATAAAAATTATGTTTCCGCCAGTAGTCGGACAAGTTCTGCCAGTCACGAAAAATGTAAATCTATCATTTTTTTCTTTTTTTCTTTCTTTTTTTCATTTTCTTGTATTTTTCCTGAAACCGGGTAACACTTTCTTGTCCAACTACATCTTCAAAATCAGGAGGTTGTTCTTCTACTATCATTTGTTTATCAATTAAAGATGCTACTTTCAATCCTTTCTTATTAAAATCCTGAATTTGAGTTACCCGTTCGACCGGAACCGGTGTAAGATTGACTGTTGATTCCCGGTCAAATGAATACCACATAATCCCACGGAAAATATCTGTTTTCTGATGATAAACAAGTCCATCTTTAGTTTCCAGCGGAATGGACTTATCAGGGTAGTCTTTTTGTGCATCGACATAACAATCCAACTCATAATTCAGACAGCATTTCAATTTTCCGCATTGTCCTGCCAGTTTTTGCGGATTAGGGGAAAGCTCCTGATACCGGGCGGCACTGGTTGTAACGGATACAAAATTTGTAATCCATGTTGCGCAACAGAGTTCTCTTCCGCACGGGCCAATTCCTCCTATCCGGCCAGCCTCCTGCCGTGCCCCAATTTGCCGCATCTCAATACGTACTTTAAACTCTTCAGCCAGAACTTTTATCAATTCCCTGAAATCAACCCGCTCATCGGCTATATAGTAGAAGATAGCCTTTGTTTTGTCTCCCTGATACTCAACATCGCCAATTTTCATATTCAGCTTCAGATCATCCGCAATTTTTCTGGCTTTGAGCATGGAGGAATCTTCCAGGCTTATTGCTTCCTCCCATTTTTCAATATCAACCTGTTTTGCCTTGCGATAAACCTTCTTAAAATCATCATCCCCAGGAGAAATCTTGCTTTTTTTCATTTTGATAAGAACTATATTTCCTGTCAAGGAGACAATACCAATATCATGTCCCGGGGAAGCCTCAACAGCAACAATATCACCTCTCTGAAGCCTGATAGAGTTGACATTTTGATAGAATCCTTTTCTTGTGTTTTTAAATCTTATTTCAACAAGATTACCAGATAAACTTGTTGAAGGAAGATCACCAAGCCAATCAAATGTATTTAACTTAAACCAGCTACCCGTATATTCGGAGGATGGTATGGCGTTATTAGATGTACAAATCCTGCAATTTTTCTCCTGTTCACTCATTTTATCTAATCTTAAAATAAACCCTGTATTGTCTCAGGGTGAGATTATATTAACCCAGAAAATTCATACGAATTTTTCGCTCTCTTGAGCCGACGATTTGTAAAATATTGATATTTAAAGGAGTAGAAAAACGGACAAACATTTTTCATTTCTTAATGAATTGCTCATTTACAAGCATATTTTATTTTTCAAATGTCGGGGTTAACTCAATTGAACAAAATTAATGAAAATTAAGTTTTGATCAATTTTATTATTTTCAATGTCAGGTCAAGAAATACAATTTTGCTATTCGCGTTTGAAACGATATGAAAATGGGCACGATTGAATTCTTCCGCAATTTCATAAACATTATTCTCGTGAATAAACGGATAAAACTTTTTCGAAAATTCAGCCTCTTTGCCTGATAATTGAATATTTTTTTCATTTTGTCCTTTAGCCAGGTTTAACATAAAATTTTCTCTTATCATTCGCAACGCGTAAGCCAATAAGGATTTTTGTTTTTCCCTGCCTTTTATCGAAACCTCATCCACCCATTTGATAATTTCAATGACTTTCTCGGCATAACACAATCTCATGATTTGTGTAAACATCCGGAAATTATCCAGGTTATTCTTTTCTTCTGATAACAAATCAACAGCTTGCAGGTAATTTCCGTCAGCAAGTTGAACGGTTTTTTTCAACTCGTCATTGCTTATCAGAAACCGCCCCTTCAGGGTATTAAACAAACTGTTTTTATCAATTTGGGGGATTTTGTTAATAACGGTTCTTGAGAGGATGGTCGGCAATATTTTACCTGTATCTTCTGAAACCAGCAGAAATAGGGTTTTAGGAGACGGTTCTTCGATTATTTTCAATAATTTATTGGCTGCAACCTGGTTCATTTTCTCCGGCAGCCAAATGATCATCACTTTATACTCCGACTCAAAAGCTTTAAGACTTAGTTTCCGGATGATTTTATAACTCTCGTTCTTACTGATTATTCCCTGCTTGTTCCCCACTCCGATATATTCGTACCATTTTGCTTGTCCCTGGTAAGGATTATCAAGGATGAAGGATCTCCAATCATTGATAAAATCATCACTAACCGGGTCTTTTGTAATGGTTTTTGTCGTTGCAACAGGGTAAACAAAATGTAAATCAGGATGTATCAATTTCATGTACTTCTGGCAGGAAATACAGGTTCCACACGAGTCGGATTCCTTTGGGTCCTGACAAGAAACATACTGGGCAAATGCAATAGCCAGAGCAAGACTCCCTGATCCTTCCGGACCTGTAAAAAGTTGCGCATGGCTAATACGGTTATCCTTAACAGTTTTGATTAGCCGTTTCTTAATGATATCATGCCCTATTATATCCTTGAATAACATCCTGTTCAGGTTGGGGGCTGTATTAAAAGTATTATAAACCGCTAAGAACGCGGAGAAGATGCAAAGAACACAAGGCAATAACATATTGATATGCAATCTGTTACGTACTTAGCGATATCTTTGCGGACTTTTCGGTTTAGAAATATTTGCACTTTTGGTACAGTCCCTAACAAATTTCGTGTAAAAGTAACTAAAAAAAGAATTAGCTATCCTTACTTATCTTAATACTTTTGTCAACACTAATTTAGTTTCTGGTTGCTGGTTTTTTCGGGTTACCAGTTACACGTTTATAAAACAAATTCTCCTCCTTGGAAAGGAGCCTGCCCGAAAGAATGAATTCTTTCATTCAGGCGGGGAGTACCCTGACGGTACCGTCAGGGGGAGGTGGTTGATTCACTGATTCATTCTTTTTTTTATTTATAAATATTACAGACTGATTAAACCTCACGACTTAGAACTACTTACTAATACTTATTAAATAAAAAAAATGGAAACAATTAACAGTTACAATTTTGCAGAAAAACGAGCCATTGTCAGGGTAGATTTTAATGTTCCCATAAATGAGAATTATGAAATTACTGATGATACAAGGATCCGGGCTGCCCTTCCTACCGTCAGGAAGATACTTAACAGTGGAGGTTCAGTCATCCTGATGTCTCATCTGGGCAGACCAAAAGATGAGTATGAAGAGAAATTTTCGCTCAAACATATCGTTTCACATCTGTCCGGTTTACTGGAATTGGATGTAAAATTTGCCGAGGATTGTATTGGTGAACAAGCCCTGAATCTTGCACAAGGGATGAAACCCGGTGAAGTTATGTTACTTGAAAATTTAAGATTCCATAAGGAAGAAAAAAAAGGCGATGAAGCTTTTGCAAAACAATTAGCCGGACTTGCAGATGTTTATGTAAACGATGCTTTCGGTACGGCACACCGGCCACATGCTTCCACCACCATTGTTGCTAATTTTTTCCCGAAGGATAAAATGTTTGGCTACTTAATAGGAAAGGAACTTCATCATATGGATAAGATCCTGGAAGCACCTCAAAAACCATTCACTGCAATTATGGGAGGAGCCAAGGTTTCAGATAAAATACCAATCATTGAAAACCTGTTGAACAGAGTTGACAATATAATTATTGGTGGAGGAATGACATACACATTCATCAAAGCAACAGGTGGTAAAATCGGCACATCACTGGTTGAAGAAGACATGCTGGATGTTGCCCTGGAGATCGTTGAAAAAGCGAAGAAAAAAAATATCAGTCTGTATATTCCCGAAGATAATGTTATCGCGGATCAATTCGACAATGACGCCAGGATAGATACATGCCGCAGTGATGAAATTCCCGACAACAAGATGGGGCTGGATATCGGTGAAAAAACCATTAAAAAATTCAAGGAAGTTATTGAACAATCGAAAACCATTTTGTGGAACGGACCAATGGGTGTATTTGAAATGTCTAATTTCCAGAACGGGACTAAAAGTATTGCAGAAGCGATTGCCAATGCCACGGAAAAAGGTGCATTCAGCCTGATCGGTGGTGGAGACTCGGTTGCAGCCATTAACAAATACAACCTTGCAAACAAGGTTAGTTATGTGTCAACAGGTGGGGGGGCAATGCTGGAGTACATGGAAGGAAAAGGATTACCTGGAATCAAAGCGATAAGGGAATAATACTCGTACCCCGACTCCAAGTTTTGGAATTTGGGATTTTTGTTAACCAAAGACTTTATGAAAAGGCTCGAATTAAATTATTCTTAAGAAACATGAAAATTGTTATGTCTCATATTCTTTTCTTTATAGTTACTTTACTGATTTCAGTGAATTTTCTGTTATCCCAGGAAAACCAATATTTAATTCAAACCTTTAAGAAGCACAAAGATGCAGTAAATTCAGTTAAAATAAGTCCTGACGGGCAGTATCTGCTGAGTGGTTCCTCGGACAAATCCATAATTCTATGGGATATCAGAACAGGAAAGGACCTGCTGATAATAAAAGACAATCCAAGAAAAGTTCAGGCTGTGGAATTTTCTCCGGATGGTAATTACTTTCTGGGGAATAGCGGAAATATTATAAAATTATGGAAAATCAACGGGGAATATATCAATACTTTTAAGGGACATTCAACTGACATTTGGTCCGTTAAATTTGCCCCTGACGGAAAAAGCTTTGTAAGCGGATCGTTCGACAGGAATTTCAGGGTTTGGGATTTTTTGGAAATCCGGTTGCTTCATATTATTGAAGGGCATAAAAAAAGCGTATTGCCGGTTACCATAAGTCCGGATGGAAAAAGACTGGCAAGCGGTTCGCTGGATGAATCAATTAGAATATGGGATAAGAATACAGGAGATCCTGTTAACCATTTTTATGGTCATCCGGAGAATATTTATGATCTGGATTTTAGTCCTGACGGAAAATATTTAGCCAGCGCTTCAAGGGATAAGACAGTAAAAATATGGGATCCTGAAAAAGGGGAAGAAATTCAAAACATGTCAGGACATTTAATGAGTGTGTTCGCGGTTCAATTCAGCCCTGACGGTTATTATCTGGTCACCGGATCTCTTGATCAAACGATCAGGCTTTGGGAATCAAGCACAGGAAACTGCATTTACACCTACACCGGACACCAGGGCGGAGTCAATGATGTTTGTTTTGACCCGGACGGAAAAACTTTCGCCAGTTGTTCAAATGATCAAACAATCAGATTATGGACAATAGAACCGGAAATATTTGTGAATTATTATTATAAGAACGAATTAGACAAAGAGATTTCAACGAATGAACTTTTCGCTCCAAAATACAAATCCGAAACCAGGGAGGCTTACAGGAAAAGGCTTGATAAAGCGGAAGAATTTAAAAAAGAAATCCATTCCAGGTTTTATAAGGAGTATAAGGAAAATTTACGGAACAATAAACTAATAGAGAAAAACAAGTGAAAAAAAAGATATTTTTCGCAGGGCTGGTATTAATTCTTGGTTTTACGGGCTGTAAGAAGGACGAACCTTCCATAATAACCTCCGGAACTGCAACGCTTACCTCTACGCTTGTTCTGGAAGGATCAACATATTCATACTATGGTTTTAGCTTTGAGAAAGGCGATGTGTCAAAATACAATCCTGAAACAAGTAATGAAGTGCCGGATATTATTGTATATCCGATAACGGAAGCATCCGGAGATGTAACAGGTGCTTTCCTGGATAGTCCTAATATAGATAATTCCTTCTATTTAACCGCAGAATTCGACGTTGAGACCAGTGCAACCGATTTTTTCAATAATTACAAAACAGTTGACGTTACAAACTTCTTAAAACTTGCCAACCCAATTTTGAAATATCAGGTCTGGACATTCAAAACCGGCAAAAAACTGTTTGCAAAAATATTGATCATCGATGTACAGGTTTATAAAAAGGATAGCACTCCTTATGCTGAAACTACTTTTAAATGGGTATACCAACCGGACGGGTCGAATGAGTTTGATAATTAATCCGGTGATTAATACCTTTCAAGCCCTGACGGGCTGTAAATGTTGTTTGTGCGATTTATTACAGCCACTGAAGTGGCTGCCTATTTTCATTTAGTCCCTAACGGGACAAAAATACATATATAATGTCCGGCTTGCCGGACTAAAAGACAATAGACAGCCGTCTCAACGGCTGGGAAAAAGCTTACAAAAATTTGTACGTTTATCCTTGACAGAACACTATAATTAAATTATATGTGATCAAAAAAGTTTGTTGAATTTGATTAAACATACAATTCAGAACTAAATGTCTTTTATTTTTAAACATAAAATTTTTGGCATAAACAATAAAAATGCTTTTGAAAAAACAGCCCTTGAAATTTTTCATTACCAGGCTGATTTTAACAAAATATATAAAGCTTACATAAATCACCTGGGAATTCTTCCTGAACAGGTTAAAACATTGCTTCAAATACCGTTTCTCCCAATCGATTTTTTTAAAACACAGGTTGTAATAACCGAAAATAAGGAGCCGGAAAGGATCTTCACAAGCAGCGGAACAACGGGAGCATCAACAAGCCGGCATTTGATCACTGATATTTCGGTTTATGAAGAGAGCGTTATTAAAACATTTGAGATTTTTTACGGGGATATCAGGAGCTTTTGTATACTCGCTCTCCTTCCTTCCTACATTGAAAGGGAAAATTCTTCTCTTGTGTATATGATCAGTAAATTGATCAAAAAATCCGGTCACCCGGATAATGGATTTTACCTTTACAATATCGATGAACTGGTTTGTAAATTAAACCGTCTTTTAGAAAACGGACAGAAAATTCTTTTTTTTGGCGTGAGTTTCGCTCTTCTTGATTTTGCAGAAAAACATAAAATGAAATTAAGGAATACCATTGTGATGGAAACCGGTGGAATGAAAGGAAGAAGAGAAGAATTAACCAGGAAAGAATTACACCAGGTACTGACAAAGAACTTTGGAATAAATGAGATCCATTCAGAGTATGGGATGACTGAACTTCTGTCGCAGGCTTACTCAAAGGGGAATGGTCTGTTTTACACCCCTCCATGGATGAAAGTAATCATCAGAGACACCTATGATCCTTTCTGCCGGTTAAACGAAGGCCGATCGGGAGGCATTAATGTTATTGACCTTGCAAATTATAATTCCTGCTCGTTTATTGAGACAAAGGATATTGGCCGCTTATCGGCGAACAAAACATTCGAGATTCTGGGCAGATTTGATAACACCGATATCAGGGGATGCAATTTACTTATTGAGGAATAACTCGTCACTCGATTAATCGTCCATCAGTTTTTTATTGACGATTTACGAACATTCGATTAACGATATACGATCGATTCCGGCTTATTGAGATATGTAACTCGATTATCCAGTTAAATCCCCAGCTTATCAGCAATATGCTTCGGAATGGCATCCTTGTGGATCATAATGGCAATGGTTTTCAGTCTCACATAGGACTCTGACATATATAAAAATCCGCCAAAGTCATTGCTTTCTTCCCCCCCTGAATTTTTAGTAAGATAATACCGGGTTCCTCTTCCGTCTTCAGCACTTCCTACAATATGCATCAGATGGTCATCTGTTGTAGTGTAATTATCAAAGGTTTCCTGACGCATCTGTTGGGTGATTTTTTTCTCCGGGTTTGGTGATTCAAAAATTTCTTTGGTTTCATCCTCACTCATATCTCTCCATTCTTTTTCAGGAATAATCGCCACGTTATTCTTATGTGAAAACCCCCTTTCTCCAACATCACCATCCCAACATACAGAATATCCTTCATCCAGGGCATAATCCATAACCTCAATGATTTCATCAAAGGGCAGATTTAAATATAAATCAGAAGACCAGTTATCAGGAACTTCAAGAGGAAAAGTCGAATAGAACGGATGATGAGTATATGAAGTAAATTCTATATAGTCGTCAGGGTTAAATCCAAGTTCACCGGCAAATGTTTTTGGAGTATAATCCTTGTTTTTATAGGTAAAATTCTCCGGAACTTCTCCAAGATAGGCATCCAAAACCGAGTTAAACGCCTTCTGCCAAACAGGTGTAAGTTTCCGGTTTCTGTTTTTCACAACGCCTTCAAGCATACCGTTTAAAACGGCAGTAAGCTCCCCGTGGATGTGTTTTTCTTCTCCATAATTCAATCCTGAATAAATTTCTTCCGGGATCATTCCGTATTTGCGAATCGAATTAAGTACATCATGAGCCTGGCCACCCTGACTAAAATTAGCTTTACCGTGAAAACGTATGTAATTTAATGCCTTTGCATTATAGGCATTTCTTACCGGATACATTTCAGAAAGGTCGATCTCGCCTTTCCCCATCCGGATTAATTCCGTTTCAATAAATGAGGTAGTTGCGAAACTCCAGCATGTCCCTGTACGATACTGGTCTTTAACAGAAGTAGTCTTCACTTTTTTAATATTGCTGAATACATATCCTTTTTTCTCTTTCTTTTGTGCTTCCCCCGTATAAGGAAACACCAAAAACACGGCTAAAAGGAATACCGACGAAATCAATGGATAATATCTCTTCATAGTTTTGATTTTAAAGGTTTAAACTTTAGTTACTCCTCCTGAAACGATGAATTTCATAATCTCTGAGGAGGGAATATTTATGGGTGTGACATATTCACTCGGAACAATGAACAACTCACCTGAGAAGTTATACGAGTGCGGAAAATAAACGGCCACCTTTTTCCCTTTCACCCCAATATCGGATAACTCTTCCTGGGTTAAAAATCCGAGTTTTTCCAGATTCGACACGTTATTTACCATTACCAGCACCGGTTTATTGAATTTCTTTTCTTTCCCGACAAAGGCTGTAAGCAAGTCTCTTATTGAGGTATAGATTACCTTTATCAACGGAGCCTTTCCCAGCACTTTAATAAAGAATGATTTTACCGGCCTTGCAATGATTGACTGGCCGGTAAAACCCAACAACGTTATCAGCAATAAAATGATCAAAAAGTTTATGCCCGGTATGTTGAAAGGAATAACCGGATCAATATATGCCTCCATTAACCCGTCAAGAAACCGGTATACAAGATAAACAACATAAACCGTAATACCTAAAGGAGCTAAATAAATTAGTCCCTGGAAAAAAAATCCACCTAATTTTTTCATAACAAGTATATTAAATAGTTTGTAGTTTGTGGTTCTCAGTTCTCGGTTTCTGGTTTTACTGAAGACTGGAGACTGGGAACTTGTTCCTGCTGCTGCTACTAATTTCTCAATCCTCAATAAACATAATGACGAACCGGAGCTTCGTCCTACTGACCTTCCTTAATCTTTCATATTTCATCTTTCTCAAAGTCACTCCGTCTCCCTGTCTCCTTCACAGACTCTGCCAGGTTCTCCAAACCCTGGCAGGTCTCACCTAGTATCCAAGTCACCCTATCAATCTTAAATCCAATACTCCCGCCCGTACCGGTCGATACTTGCCCGAAATAATGAATTCTTTCATTCAGGCGGGCAGCATCAAGCGTCCAATAACTTTCTTTCTGATGACGTAAGTTTTTTAATCACAAGATTATATGAATCGTCAATCCATTCCCGGATTAATTCATCCCGTATTGAGCCATCAATTATTACCGTGTTCCAATGTTTTTTATTCATGTGATAACCCGGGATCACAGCAGGAAATTGTTCTCTTAATTCCGGTACTTTTTCAGGGTCACACTTCAAATTAATGCTCAAATCATCTTCAAGGTCAACCAGGGCAAACATTTTTCCTGTCACTTTGAACACCAGGGTTTCCTCATCAAAAGGGAAACCTTCGGTTACACCATTCTTTGACAGACAATAATTCCGTATATCTTCAATGTTCATTTGTTTTATCGTAATGTTGGATAAAAAGCGTCTTCGATGTGGTTAATTTCGGTAATATCATCGTAAAAAACCACGGTGATAATATCAAATCTTGTTTCAATCTCTATATTGTAGGTTAGAATATAGGCCTCCGCGGCATCAAAAAGAAATCTTTGCTTTTTATTATTTACAACATCTGCAAGGTCTTCATAAAATTCCTCTGTTCTGGATTTTACTTCAACAATGACTAAGGTGTCATTGATCCCGGCAACGATATCGATTTCCTTGTGCTTGAAGCGCCAGTTCTTATGATGGATCAGATAGCCTTTCTTCACGAGGTATTCAACTGCCGCTTCTTCCCCTTTTTTCCCTAATTCCGATTTTTTCGACATAATTGTTTATGTAAAAAGCAGTATGGGTTCTTAAAAATATACTAGCAAATAAAAGTAACAAAATTTTATGACACTGATTTCTTACTTATCTTTGTCAAAATTCTTAACCGGGTAAACACAAACGACCACTTTTTACTTATTCCATGGAAAACATTAAGCGCTATTTAATCACATCTGCTTTACCTTATGCAAACGGACCAATACATATCGGGCATCTCGCCGGTGTATATATCCCTTCCGACATTTATACACGCTACTTCCGATTAAGAGGAAAAGATGTCATCTCGATCTGTGGTTCGGACGAACATGGTGTGCCCATTACCCTTAAAGCCAGACAGGAAGGCGTTCATCCCCAGGATATTGTTGACAAATTTCATTTCCTCAATAAAGATTCTTTTGAAAAACTCGGAATAGCATTCGATATTTATTCAAGGACTTCTTCTGAAATTCACTACGAAACTGCATCGGAATTTTTTAAAACCCTATACGATAAAGGAGAATTTATTGAAAAAACCTCTGAACAATACTATGACAAGGAAGCTGGTCAGTTTCTTGCTGACCGGTACATCACCGGAACATGTCCACACTGTGGCAACGAGAATGCTTATGGAGACCAATGTGAGAATTGCGGAACATCATTAAGCCCCACGGAGCTGATCAATCCAAAATCGAAAATTAGCGGTAGCAAGCCTGTTTTGAAGAATACAAAACATTGGTATTTACCCCTTGACCGTTATGCACCCTTTTTAAAAAAATGGATCCTCGAGGATCATAAAGACTGGAAGATCAATGTATACGGACAATGTAAATCCTGGTTTGATCATGGTTTGCAACCCCGGGCGGTTAGCCGTGACCTCGATTGGGGCGTTCCTGTACCCATTGACGGGATTAAAGGAAAAGTTCTCTATGTGTGGTTCGATGCTCCTATTGGTTATATCTCTGCTACAAAAGAATTAACAAAGGATTGGGAAAAGTACTGGAAAGATCCCGAAACCAAATTGGTTCATTTTATTGGCAAGGATAACATTGTTTTCCATTGCATTATGTTCCCCGCGATGTTAAAAGCTGAAGGGACTTATATTTTACCTGACAATGTGCCTGCCAATGAATTTTTAAACCTTGAAGGTGATAAAATTTCAACTTCAAGGAACTGGGCCGTCTGGCTCCACGAATACCTTGAAGATTTTCAAGGGAAGGAAGATGTATTACGATATGTTCTGTGTGCCAATGCTCCGGAAACCAAAGACAACGATTTTACATGGAAAGATTTCCAAACCCGGAACAACAACGAATTGGTTGCCATTCTTGGAAATTTTGTAAACCGGACCCTGGTTCTGACACAAAAATATTTCGGCGGAAAGGTTCCTCGTATTACTGAACTTGCCCCTTACGATAAGAAAACCCTGGAAGAAATATCCCGGATTAAATCAAAAGTTGAATATAGTCTGGAAAATTACCGGTTCCGCGAAGCTTTAAAGGAAGCGATGGATATTGCCAGACTTGGAAATAAATACCTGGCTGATACCGAACCATGGAAAGTAATTAAGAGTAACGAAAACAGGGTTAAAACCATTATGAACATCTCCCTTCAAATCACGGCGAATCTTACCATTTTGCTTGAGCCGTTCCTGCCTTTTACCTCGGAAAAACTCAGGAACTTCATTAATTTCACTGCCAGGGACTGGGAATTCATCGGCCGGAACGATCTTTTAACTGTTGGCCATCAAATTAACAAATCATCCCTGCTTTTTGAAAAAATTGAGGATGAGGCAATTGAGAAACAAATAAATAAATTGCAAGAAACCAAAAAGGAGAACAAAGAAATGGAATATGTATTTCCTCCTCAGAAAGAAAATATTTCTTTTGACGAGTTTACCAGGCTTGATATCCGTTCAGGCATCATCGTTGAAGCTGAGAAAGTACCTAAGACACAAAAGCTGATAAAACTGAAAATTGATACAGGTCTTGACCAAAGAACCGTGGTTTCCGGAATCGCCGAATTCTTTGAAGCTAAAAATATTATAGGTAAACAAGTATCGGTAGTTCTCAATCTTGCTCCCAGGACGATAAAAGGAATTGAATCGAATGGGATGATACTGATGGCTGAAGATCCTGAGGGCAAATTAGTCTTTGTTTCGCCGGTTGAAAAAATCCGGAACGGATCGGAAATAAAATAAATACTCGTCAGACGAACTGAAGTCGTCTGACGAGTTGAAACAGCGAAGGTACGGTGGGAGATGGTAATCAGACTTGCACTTCAATCCCTTCCTGTCTTACCAATTCAAGTATCGGTGATACGTTGTCAGTCTGAAATCTTTTCAATCCCACTGCAAGTGGCTCAATCCGGTGGTCAACTTTAGTTGTGTATACCCAGGGTTTTGATAAAACATAATCATCGTCTGTGTCAAAAAGGCTGGAAACCAGCAATAAATCAATATCACTTGATTCACTGGCTTCATCACGGGCATAGCTGCCATATAAAAAAGCTTTTTCAATAACAATACCTTCCTGTTTTAAAACGTTCAGGTATTCCCTTATAATATTTATAACTTCTGCCTTAGACATTGTAGTAATTCTTTTGTTTTACAAAGATAATCATTTACTATTTCAATTGAGGGCGATTTTGGATAACATTCTGGATACCTGCCTTCTAATTGGTATTTCATCAGTACGGCCATAAAAAGTTGTTGTTCTTCAGTTACATCTATCCTGGCTAGGTCCCTTAAATAAATCAGGTTATGTGATTTAGGCGGGATTTGCCTGGTTTCTTTTACTACAAGGGCTTTGAGTATTTTTTCAATGCATAGATGGCAGAAAAATAAACCCTCAACGTATTTTTTATTGGCAATTAGTATCCCTGCGGTTTCAATGTCGTTTTCCGCCCCAGACTGCCAATATTCTGTTTGTTTATCTATGTCTATCATAATTCAGGATATTGATTCTTCTACAATTTGTGCTATGTATTTAAGAATGAATTATTAACAAAGTATTGTTGATAGTTTTTATGTATTCTGATAGCCAGGCATAAAAAATTTAGGGCTTTCGGAGCACTTTTCCGTCTCCCGTGAATGATGTTTGCTGAGAGCACGTAACTCTCTGAAACCCTTGTCAGCCCTATATTTTTTATAGGCGGCTGGTTTATTCTTTTTTCCATTCTTTATTACCATTTTTGCTGTCGCCCATAATTACACTTGCTGCTGAACTAATGGAATTAAACTCAACATCCCTTATAAATTGTCTGTCAGAGTTAATGGTTCCGTCTTGTAAGTATTGATTTCTTAAATTGTATGATTTTCTTGCGCTTGTTTGAAATTTTGGTGCTGTTCCGGTAGAAATTATCGAACCTTTTAATACCTTAAAATTATTGTTGTCTAATAAGTGTCCATAGGCAAGTATTTTGTTTTTATGACGTTTAATAATTAACCGTTCCCCTATCTCATGTCTGTTGGTATTAACAAATGTGTCAAGCGCTTTGGATTCTTGTATTGTTTCTCCATCTGGTAAGGTAACTTTCAAAAGAGTTTTTGATGCCCTTGTCCCAGTTTGACGTGTTTGTGAACGTTCGTGAGTTGTAGGTTGATAATGGTCGGTCGAGATTGGAAGAATTGGCGGTAGAAGAAACTTGGTTGTTATTGTTTGAATTGCTGATTCTTTTTTCTTTTTTAAGTCTTCGATTTCCTTCTTTTTGGCAGCAATTTGTCTGTCAAATTCTTTTCGTTCCTGTTCAGTATCTTTTTTCCCTTCCCTTATTTCATTTTCCCTTTTTACTACGTAATCTTCTGCTGTGTCGTTGGCTAAATTCTCTCGGGATAAGATGTCATATATGCGCTTGCAGGTTTTTTGGTCTTTCAGGTCTGTCCGTTTTATAGAGTAGATTATCTTGTCAGTAAAGTGTGTCGGTCGCCTCCAGCCATGGGAGTAAATTCTTAATTCGTCTCCGTTTGTAATCAATCCAAGTAGTGGCCTCTCTTCTTTGCAGTATCTTTCGAGTTGGGCTATTTCAGGATCTAACAGCTTACCATATTTTTTAGTTTCGACAATGACTGCCGATGTTTTTGGAAGTCCCTTTCTTATAAAAATGTCTTTGTATTTATGCTCAAAATTTAGTCGATCATGTCCGAGGGCTTCAAGTAGTGGTACAATGAAGTTTATTTTTACGTCTTCTTCACTGTCACCAATTTGAGACCTAGTCAGGTCAGCGAATTTTATAAGTTCTTTCATTGTTTCTGGTTTTTAAATGTGCGCTAACTCATTTATAAAATGATGCCTTCTCCGTAAATACTACGTAATATTGTGTTAATATACATATTTCCAGAAAATTATTCGGTATTAATACCCAGAAAGGCATGATCCTGAACGTAAAAAAATGGAAAGATCCGGCAGAAAATTACACGGAGAGTTGTTCTACAAGAAAAAACCCCGACAGGGTCGTGAACCCTGTCGGGGTTAAACATGTAATATTGTGATTGCCGGGTGGAAATACCCTACGGTAGAAAATAATAAATATCATTCTTTCAACACCCAGACATCCGATCTGTTTTCTTCTTTCCTTACCGCGTAAAATGCCTTCAATGCTTCTTTCTTATCAGAAAACACCAGCATGGAAACCCTGTAAAACTTATCCTTTGATTCGAATATTGAAGAATGGTAGCCTTCGTTCGTGAGTTGTTCTCTAAATCTCAACGCATTATCCCTGATCTTAAAACTACCGGCTATTAAATAGTACTGATCCAAAGGTTCTTCAACTAACAAAGGCTCATCCACGATTTCTTCCGCCTCTTTACTGACTACCTGTTCTGTCTCTTCCGAATTCTTTCCGGTAAATTTTTCTTCGAGTGAAATAGTAGCAGCATCGCTTATAGCCTGATCAGTAGTTGCCTTATCATTTACTGCAACCACTTTGTTAGTTTTAAACGGATTTAAGGAGGAAATATCAAACTTGAAATTAAGAATATCTGTTTTCAGGGGAATTAAAACCAGGGCAACCAAAACCGGGACAGCTATGGCGATACGCCGTAGATTTCTTTTTCTTACTTCAGCTCTTACAGGAGGTTTTTCACGGAATTTTTTCTGAATCCTTTTGCTGACATCATATTCCTCAAGAGGTGAAACATTAAAATAAGACAGGCCAAATGAATCTAAAAGGAAATTGGTCGCAGAATCGGGTTCGAACTGAAGATTTTTTTGCTTGTCATATTGGAAAGTGCCTATTGCATCCAACGTAACTTTCCTGCCCTTATCCAGTTTTTTCTTTATCCCATTTACATAATCGTTTACAATTCTCTTTGCATCAACATACCCAATCCCCTTTTGCACTGAGACATAACTGATCAACAACCCATCGTTTCGCGTTAGATTTTTGTTAAAACTTATCGCCTTTGAGGGTGGGAAAAAAGAGCTTTGATTCTTTTCTATTCCGGCTGATCTGTAGTTTGCAACAAATCCGCCAAATTCAGGCAAGATAACACAATCGTGCTGAAACAATAATTCGTTGAGATAAATACTTAAATCCACTTCAACTGATATTTATTTACACAAAAGTAAAAAAAAAATTCACTTTAATATTATCTTCGCAGCTATTCTTTTTAACTTAATATCTTACAGCTCTCATGAATGAGATCAGAATGGTTGACCTGTTAAGTCAATACCGGAAGATTAAACCCGAAATTGATCAATCCATTCAGCAGGTTATCGAATCGACTGCCTTCATAAATGGTCCCGAAGTAAAATCATTTCAAAAAGACTTTGAGAACTATCTTGGCATAAAGCATGTTATAACCTGTGGAAACGGCACCGATGCCTTGCAAATATCTTTGATGGCTTTGGGGTTGAAGCCCGGAGACGAAATAATAACCACTGATTTTACTTTTATTGCAACAGTTGAGATAATTGAACTTCTCGGCATGAAGACTGTAATAGTCGATCCCGAACCAGATAGTTTTAACATTTCCCCTGGTTCCATCGAAAAGGCAATTACAAAAAAAACAAAAGCTGTCATTCCCGTTCATCTATTCGGACAATGCGCCGATATGGAATCCATAATGAACATAGCAAAGAAATACAATTTATATATAATCGAGGATGCAGCACAAGCTATGGGCACCGACTATTCATTTTCAAACGGTGTAATAAAAAAGGCTGGAACAATAGGAAATATCGGATGTACTTCATTTTTCCCTTCAAAAAACCTGGGTGGTTATGGTGACGGTGGCGCAATTTTTACCGGCAACCACGATTTGGCTGAAAAGATCCGGGCAATTGCCAATCATGGTATGAAGGTCAAATATTATCATAGCCATGTTGGAGTAAATTCGAGATTGGATAGTATACAGGCTGCTGTTCTGAGGGTTAAATTAAAACACCTCGATGAGTTTAATCTTGCCCGGCAAAAAGCAGCCAATATATACGATAATGTATTAACGGACATTAACAACATTACCATACCTTCCCGGACTTCGGATTCAACACATATTTTTAATCAATATACAATCAAATTGAAAAATATAAACCGGGCAAAACTGAGGAAATTTCTTCAATCAAGAGGAATTCCAACCATGATATACTACCCGGTTCCCATGCACCTGCAGGATGCTTACAGGCATCTTGGGTACAGGGAGGGAGATTTCCCGGTAACTGAAGATCTATGCCGGACGGTGCTATCGCTTCCCATGCATACCGAACTGACTGGAGAACAAATTAACTACATTACCGACAACATAAATGAATTCGTTAATCATTATGTATCCATGTGATTTATAGCGGGTGACAAATATTAAATAATAATAAGAACATAGCTACGCTATTTAATTAAAAATGAAAAATGAAAAATTAGAAATTAAATTACCATTTCATTAAGAGAAACGCGGGAATCAAATTATTAGTTAAAAATATTTAAAACTCTTGACATTGGAGATAAAGAAACAGGAAAATATTTGGTTAATGAATCAGGTGAGCTTAAAAAGATTTTAGGATCAATTTCAAGCAAAACATATAAATAACATTTTTTTTAATTTTTAATTTTTAATTTTTAATTTCTAATTGTTTGTAAACCTCAAAACATTGAACTTAACCCCGCCTGGGCGGGGCGATCTCATGATCCGCCGTCCCGATAACTATCGGGAGGCGGAGAGTAAATTCCGATACATTTAAATATGAAAAAAGAATATTTTGCTCATGAAACTGCAGTCATTGATGAAGGCTGTAAAATTGGAAAAGGAACAAAAATCTGGCACTTTACTCATATTATGCCAAACAGCGAAATTGGGGAAAACTGCAACCTTGGCCAGAATGTTGTGGTATCACCTGATGTTAAACTTGGGAAAAATGTTAAGGTACAGAACAATATTTCCATTTATACCGGAGTCACCTGCGAAGATGATGTTTTTCTGGGGCCTTCAATGGTTTTTACCAACGTTATTAATCCACGGAGCGCAGTAATAAGAAAAGACCAATACAAACAAACCCTTGTAGAAAAAGGAGCATCTATCGGAGCAAACGCCACTATATTGTGTGGTAATATAATTGGCAAAAATGCATTTATTGGTGCAGGAGCAGTGATAAATAAGGATGTTAAACCCTACTCATTAGTGGTGGGAAATCCGGGCAGGCATATAGGTTGGATGAGTGAATCCGGACACAGACTTTATTTTAACGAAGAGGGAATAGCCGTCTGTCCTGAAAGCAAGGAAAAATATCAGCTAAAAGACGGGAACGTAACTAAAATAAATGAATAAAATTAATGGAACCAACGGAACAAATTAAGAATTTCGCATTAATTGGTGTTGCAGGCTATATTGCCATACGACACCTGAGGGCTATCAGGGACACCGGAAACCATCTTGTGGCAACCCTCGATAAATTCGATAGTGTTGGACAAATTGATAACTTTTTCCCGGAGGCTGACTTTTTCGTTGAATATGAAAGATTCGACAGGCATTTGGATAAACTCAGGAGGTTAGGGAAAAAGATTGATTACATAAGTATTTGTTCACCAAATTATTTACATGATTCTCATATTCGTTTTGCACTCCGTCAGCAAGCTGATGCCATATGTGAAAAACCGATCGTACTGAATCCCTGGAATATTGATGCCTTACAAGAAATCGAAAAAGAAACAAATCGCAGGATATTTAACATTCTTCAATTACGACTTCACCCCGCTATTATTTCCCTGCGCGAAAAAATACGGCAAGGACCTGCTGATAAAATATATGATATCGATCTGACTTATATCACCGGACGAGGGCGTTGGTATTTTATTTCCTGGAAAGGAGACATTCAGAAATCGGGAGGAATTGCCACCAATATTGGTGTTCATTTCTTCGATATGCTAACCTGGATTTTTGGAGATGTTAAGGGAAATATAGTACACCTGTTATTGCATAACAAAGCAGCTGGTTTTCTGCATTTGGAAAAAGCCCGGGTGCGTTGGCTTTTGAGCGTCGATATGAATGACTTACCTGATGGGGTTAAAACGAAAGATCAACGTACATTCCGGTCGCTGATATTAGAAAACAAAGAATTTGAATTCAGTGACGGGTTTACTGATCTTCATACCCTAAGCTACCAGGAAATCCTGAAAGGGAATGGCTTTCGTCTGGAAGAAGCCAGGAAGTCTGTTGAAACGGTTTATACTATCAGAAATGCTGAACCCATTGGCTTAAAAGGAGACTATCATCCCATGTTGGTAAAATTAAAAAATCGAAGTTTTTAATCTGAATTATTCTTGTCAAACCGATAGGCAGGCATCCTTTGGCACAGATTTATTGGAGTATTATAAAACTAATTAGTGTCTGTGTCTATAAAGTAGAAGTTTTTCTAATTAAAAGCACCAAAAATCAAAATACAAAATACAAATAAATCGCAAATCACAATGACCAAAAAACCAAACAAATTATTGAATATATGCTGTTTGGGATTTGTTTTTCCGGACATTGAATATTATTTGTTATTTATTATTTGAGATTTGTAATTTGTTTATGAACGAAATATAGAGTTTATGGACAGACTCTAAATAATAAAAAAGTTATAAATTTTTTCTGACTGCATATGTATAAAAAATTAATAAATAACGAAACGAAATTATCCGTCACGGGCCTCGGTTATGTTGGATTACCCATCGCACTGGCGTTTGCCGGGAAAATACATGTCATTGGATTTGATATCAAGGAAAACAGGATTGAATTAATGAAAAAAAAAATTGATCCAAGTCAGGAACTACAGCCTGAAGCCTTTGATAATACAAATATCAAATTCACCTCAACCCTGGAGGATCTGAAAAAGGCTGGTTTTCATATCATCGCCGTACCCACTCCTATTGATGAACATAAGCTTCCCGATTTACGACCCTTGCTAAAGGCAACCGAATTCATTGGGAAAATTCTGAAAAAAGGCGATTATGTTGTTTATGAATCAACTGTATATCCCGGATGCACCGAGGAAGACTGCATTCCCCTTCTTGAAAAAACTTCCGGGCTAAAATACAAGGTTGATTTCAAAGTGGGTTATTCACCTGAAAGGATCAACCCGGGCGACAAGGAACATACCTTAACTAAAATTGTAAAGGTTGTATCGGGATGTGATCAGGAAGCGCTTGAAAATATCGCGAAAATCTATAAATTGATCATTGAAGCCGGGGTGCATACAGCAAGTTCAATAAAAGTGGCTGAAGCGGCGAAAATCATTGAAAATACGCAGCGCGATATCAATATTGCTTTTATGAATGAGCTTTCCATCATTTTCAATAAGATGGGAATAAATACCTATGAGGTTCTTGAAGCAGCCGGAACAAAATGGAACTTCCTGAAATTTTATCCCGGTCTGGTTGGTGGTCACTGCATAGGCATAGATCCATACTATTTATCCTATAAAGCGAAAGAACTGGGGTATCATCCTCAGATAATAAATTCCGGGCGATTCGTAAATGATTCGATGGGGGCATATATTGCCAAACAAACGGTAAAAAAAATCATCGCCTCCGACAAAAACATAAGAGAGGCAAAGATCCTGGTTATGGGAGCAACTTTTAAGGAAAACATAAGTGATATAAGAAATTCCAAAGTTGGCGATATTGTCAATGAATTAAAATCCTTTGGAACTATTATCGATGTTATCGATCCTTATGCAAAAAACGGAGAAGTCAAAAAAGAATACGGATTTGAAATTAAAGAAAAAGCAGGTAAAAATTACGATGTTGTTATTGTAGCTGTAAGTCATAAGGAATATACGGATCTGGATGAGGAGTTTTTTATATCGATCAGTAATCATAATCCAGTTTTGATAGATATAAAAGGGATATACAGGAATAAAATAAAAAAAATAAACTATTGGAGTTTGTAACATGAACAAACAAATTTTAGTTACCGGAGGTACGGGTTATATTGGATCACATACAACAGTCGGGTTAATTGAAAAAGGATTTGATCCTGTTATCGTGGATAACCTTTCAAATTCAAAAATAGAAGTCCTCGATGGTATTGAAGAAATAACAGGCATACGCCCGCACTTTGAAAAATTTGATCTTCGTGACAAAGTTGATATAGATGAATTTTTTAAAAAATATCCCAATATTGAAGCCATCGTTCATTTTGCTGCCTCAAAAGCGGTTGGTGAATCGGTTGAAAAACCCCTTTTATATTACAGGAACAATTTAGTTTCACTAATAAATCTGCTTGAGGCCATGACTGCCTTCAAAATTCCTTTTATGGTTTTTTCTTCTTCATGCACCGTTTACGGTCAGCCGGATAAACTGCCTGTTACCGAAGCAGCTCCATTTAAAAAAGCTTTTTCTCCCTATGGTAATACCAAGAAAATATCCGAAGAAATCATACAAGATACTATTGATACTAACCCATTTATCAAAGCGATATCTTTACGGTATTTTAACCCTGTCGGAGCCCACTCCTCTGCAATTATTGGCGAACTACCCCTGGGTATACCTGATAACCTTATACCATTCATTACACAAACAGCCATTGGTATCAGGGATTATTTAAGAGTTTTCGGGGATGATTATAATACTGCGGATGGCTCCTGCATACGTGATTATATTCATGTTGTGGATTTGGCGAAAGCCCACGTTGTGGCAATAAAACGGTTGCTCGAAAAAGAATACAAATCAAATTATGAAATATTTAATCTTGGGGCGGGAAGAGGCGTATCGGTATTTGAGGCGATCAGATCTTTTGAGAAGGCATCGGGTCAAAAACTAAATTACCGGGTTGTCGATCGCCGTCCCGGTGATATTGAACAAGTATGGGCTGATACGAGTTATGCAAATGAGGAGTTGGGGTGGAAAGCTGAATTATCCCTTTACGATGCAATGCTTTCGGCCTGGAATTGGGAAAAAAACTACAGACAAAAAGGGAAAGAAACAGAATGATATGAAATGTTATATGTTATCCGTTATTAGGAAATATGCTATGGCATGAATAATAAAAATCCTACCTGAAAAAAAATATGCACTTACAGATGGTATGAGAAGATGCTCCCGTTCCACTATTTAAAATATGGCAAAAGCCTAATAACTAATAACTTATAACCTATAACAAATAACAATTATCCTGAATTTCTAAAAAAGATATTTGAAGATTATATCGTAACAAAAGAAAAATGAGAAAAACAATACTTATAACAGGGGGTGCCGGTTTTATTGGTTCTCATGTAGTTCGGTTATTTGTAAAAAAATACCCGGATTACAATATCGTCAACCTCGACAAGCTTACCTATGCCGGTAATTTGGAAAATTTAAAAGATATTGAAAACGCTGATAATTATTTTTTCAAAAA
>JAUWBB010000282.1 GCA_030605195.1 Bacteroidota bacterium | reverse complement strand
CTGATTTTCTGGAGGACACTCTCGTTATTAACGGGGATGGAAGAGATACCGGGATGCTGTGCGAGGAAGGTTTACGAAATATGGATGCATTTATTGCCGTTACGGGTAGCTCTGAAACGAATATTTTATCCTGTTTATTTGCCAAAAAAAATGGTGTGAAGAAAACAATTGCGGAGGTGGAAAGTCTGGAATACATTGGATTGGCAGAAAACAGTGGAGTAGACACAATCATAAATAAAAAACTTGTTACCGCGAGCCGGTTTTTTAAATGTACCACGAGTGCAAAAGTTTCCATTGTCAAATATCTTACCGGTTCTGATGCTGAGGTACTTGAGTTTGTTGTCAAGCCGGGAGCAAAGGTTACTTCAGGATCTCTCATGGAAATCAATTTTCCAAAAGATGCTATTGTTGGTGGAATAATCAGAGGAAAGTCAAGCTTTATTGCAAAAGGAGATACTATTATTAAACCAAATGACCGGGTTGTTGTTTTTGCCCTCCCTTTGGCCATCAGTAAGATCGAGAAGTTCTTTAACTAGGCCGCCATCATGATCAATTATAAATTAATCATAAAGCTCATAGGATTTTTGCTTTTCATTGAAGGCATATGTATGTTATTTGCCTTGCCCTTCTCAATTTATTATAAGGAAAACGATGCCTTACATATCCTTCTTTCAACTTTAGTTACCGTATCTGCCGGTGGCTTATGTTGGTTGCTTGGGCGTAATGCATCCAAAAGTCTGGGGAAAAGGGAAGGATTTATCATTGTGAGTGTTGCATGGGTGATCTTTTCTCTTTTTGGCGCCTTGCCCTTTGTTTTCAGTAAAACCATTCCTTCATATACCGATGCTTTCTTTGAGACTATTTCGGGATTTACCACAACAGGAGCTTCAATTTTAAATGATATTGAAGCCTTACCTCACGATCTGCTTTTTTGGAGAAGTATGACGCAATGGCTTGGAGGAATGGGTATTATTGTTCTTTCCATTGCAATACTTCCTATCCTGGGGATTGGAGGGATGCAGTTGTTCATTGCCGAGGTACCTGGTCCTGTTCCCGATAAATTGCATCCGCGGATTAAGGAGACGGCAAAACGTCTTTGGGCAATTTATATCATTTTTACCGGGGTTGAGACCATATTATTAATTCTGGGAGGAATGAATTTCTTTGATGCTATATGCCATTCCTTTACAACCATGGCAACCGGGGGGTACTCGACAAAGCAAGCAAGCATTGCATACTTTTCTTCACCTTTTATTCAATATGTTATTACTTTGTTTATGTTCATTGCAGGTACCAATTTTACACTTTCCTATTTTGCGTTGCACCTAAAGCTTGACCGGGTATGGAAAAATGAAGAATTCCGGTTCTATACCGGTCTTATTCTATTTTTTATTTTAATAGTGACCTTTGGATTGTTTTTAACTCGGAACTCCGGGTTTGAAAGATCTTTTCGCGATGCAGCTTTTCAAGTAGTTTCCATTGTTACAACAACCGGATATATTACTGCCGATTATATGAAATGGGCTCCTTTTTTAGGTGTCATTATTTTAGTGTTGATGTTTACCGGGGGATCAGCCGGATCAACAGGAGGTGCGATAAAGATGGTAAGGATCCTGATATTGTTTAAAAATGGTTTCATGGAGCTTAAGCGGTTAATTCATCCGAATGCCGTTATACCTGTCAGGTTTAATCATCGTACAGTTCCGCCCCAGATTGTTAATAATATTTTGGCATTTATCGCATTTTATATGTTGATTACTGTGGTTAGTGTTATGATTATTTCAACGATGGGGTATGATCTTAATTCTTCGTTTGGTTCAGTAGCGGCAACATTAGGGAATATCGGACCTGGTATAGGGGCGGTAGGCCCGGTTGAGAATTATGCTCACTTTCCGGTTTTTGGAAAATGGTTCCTCTCATTTTTAATGTTAATTGGCCGTTTGGAGTTATTTACCATCCTGGTTCTCTTCTCCTCTTCCTTCTGGAAAAAATAATCAACTTTCAAGGATTCCTAAACCCTGACGAATAATTTCAGGTTCCTCACCGGTACAATCGATAACCGTTGATGCTTCGTTGTTCCCGTATCCGCCATCGATGACAATATCAACCAGGTTCCTGTATTTTTCATAGATCAGTTCAGGGTCGGTTGTATATTCTATGACTTCATCGGAATCGTGGATGGAGGTAGTAAGAATGGGTCGCCCAAGTTCCTGCACAATTTCAAGGGCTATGTTGTTACCCGGGATCCTGATTCCAACTGTCTTTTTCTTGCTCTTAAACATTTTTGGAACCTGGTTGCCGGCATGAAGAATAAAAGTAAAGGGACCGGGTAAGTGTTTCTTCATTAACTTGAAAACATTGTTGTTCACCTGCTTGGTGTATTCTGAGAGCTGGCTGAGGCTATGGAAAATAAATGAAAAATTCGGATTGGCAGGATTAACTCCCTTTAGCCTTGCAATTTTCTCCAGCCCCTTTTGATTATTTATGTCGCAACCCATTCCGTAAACAGTATCGGTTGGATATATAATTATCCCTCCCTTCTCGAGCATATCGACGACCAGCCTGATTTGCATCTGACCCGGATTCTTCGGATGTATTTTAATTAACATTCCGTAGCTTTTTATCAGGAGCCTTAAATAACACTAAAATCTGAGAGATTACCAAACTGTGGGGGGCAAAGAAATTAAGAATTAATTAACAAAAAAGTGGGTAAGCTACTTATATCGCACCGCTACAACCACCTACCCTTGCTACCTTCCGGTCCTGGGGGAGTTCAGCAGGAGCTGGCCGTATAAGACTTACCCGGAGCAAAATTAGCAACTTTTATTCATACTGCAAACCGATCCTGATTCTTAATACCTCTTTATTGGAAATGTGCAAAAAAGTTTATATTTGTCAGGTAAAAAAAACCTTAATTATGGAAAAGAAAGTTTCAGTTTGGCAAGCAACTTTAAATTCAGGTCTGATTCTTGGACTTGCACTTGTTATCTACACTCTTCTCTTGTATTTTCTTGATCAAACCTTTAATAAGTCATTAGGCTATGTTTCTCCCCTGATCTTTATTATCGGTTTGATTCTGGGCATCAAAAAATTCCGCGACGACGCAAGAGGTGGAGTAATGTCGTACGGTCAGGGCATAGGTGCCGGAACAGTAATTGGTTTATATGCCGGGATCATCGGGGCAATATTCACCTTTTTGTTATATAAAGTCATTGATCCTGACCTGATGGGTAAATTGATAATTGAAAGTGGCAGAGTGCCCGAAAAGATGATTGATCAGGTAATGGAGCAACAGAACAAGTTTTTGTTACAATTAGTAATATTCCTTGGTGGGATTTTTAGTTATGTTCTTTTTGGGGTAATTGATTCCTTCTATATAGCGGGAATTTTCCTTAAGAAAGAAGGTGATGCATATCAGAAGGATATGGCTGCAATTAAAGATATAGAAAAACCGGATTTAACACAGAAGCCACCAAAAACATGGTTAGTTGAATCTATCCTGGTTACATTATTTAGTTGTTTGCCTTTTGGAATTGCAGGAATTGTTAACGCAGCTAAAGTTAAATCACGTTTTTACGCAGGAGATTATGATGGCGCTAACAGAGCTTCAGAACAAGCGGTTAAATGGACTAAAATAGGTTTTTGGATTGGTTTAGTAAGTATTGTAATACACAAAATATTATTAATAAGTGGTGTTATAAGTTGATTTCAAGGGTTTTAAATTTGGTTGGATATTTTTACTTATTATAAATTATTCTATATAAAATATTTGACCCATAAAATGTAAATTATTTTCCTAAATGTCAATTTCGCGAATTAAATGGTTATAAGTGTGCTGGTTGTGGTTCACAACGAACAATACACTATCTGTTAAATTTTGAAATAATACCTGCTTTAAAGGAGAATGCACTTTTAGTATTATCAATTCCATACATTATTGCCTGAATAATTTTTGACTTAATTAAAAATCCAAATGAAAAAATATTAAGAATAAGGAGAATGTGTTTTGGCGTTGGAGCAATAAAAATAATTTTAAATGGGGTATGCAATCATTACCCGTTTGTTAACATGTTGAATAATAGAGTTTAAAAGAATTATTGTGAAATTATCAATACTAAAAAGCAACATAATATCAATGAATCTAATAAATATGAAGTATTTACGTACTTTTATAGCAATTGACGGAATGCTATGTATCTGTATATCTAATAATTACGTTACGGGAGACGATTACATACCCCTTTTAATTTTATTTATAATCATTATTTTTTGGATTTTAAGAAATCTATAACTACTGTAAAAATTATATACAATTTACCAAAAAGGGTTTTATAAAAGGAGCGTTTTTATGTTGTTCCTTTTTCTTTCAATCAGAGGTATACTGCAAATTCCCTTAAACAATATTTTGATTTACAAATATTTCTGAAAAAACTAATATATTTGTCTTATAACTTAAATTCTGATAAAAATGGAAAATAACAAATCATTAATGTGG
>JAUWBB010000049.1 GCA_030605195.1 Bacteroidota bacterium | reverse complement strand
TAAATACCAATATTTAATCTCCAAATTCCAAACTTAAAAGAATGATTTTAAAATTTTGAATATTGTATTTTTGAATTTGAAATTTATTTGTTATTTGAGTTTTGATTAATTGGAATTTCCGGTTTATCCGGGTTAGGTTATTTGTTATTAGTTAATTGTTCAGGGTAATTTTCTTTTTGCAAATGAATCATTTTGATCATTGGATTTTGAATAATTGTGATTTACCTGCCCCGTGAAATATTTGTTATTTGTACCGATAGCTATCGGTATTGTTATTTATTACTAATGTTTCATATTTTATTTGTCAAGATACTAGCGGTGATTAAAGGTTCTCATCCTGATTTTAACGTTATTTCCTGAATGGGCTTATAAACCGGTCCTTCCCTTGTTAATATGCTCTCATAATATACAAGCTTTGTTATTTTTGCTTCCTGAATAATTCTGTTTTTATACCGGTCAAGCCACTCTCCCAACTTTTTCTTGTTTTCAATCCATTTAGGTCTGGCCAATGTCAAATGAGGAACAAAATCACGTTCTTCTATTTTAAATCCAAGCGAAATAATTTCTTTCTCCAAAGCCCTCTTGATCTCTGCTAAAACCTGAAACCCTTCAACACCAACCCATAGAACCCTTGGGTTTTTTAAGTTTTTAAACACACCTAAGCTAACAAAGTCTAACTTAAATTCACTGACGTTGCTTGTCGACCGGACAAGGGCAGAAGAAACAGACGGAATAATTTCCTCATTTGTTTCCCCGAAAAAAAACAGGGTAAGATGTAAATTTTCCGGTTCAATCCATTTGATCCTATCCTCACGAAAAGTATGTCGTAACTCACCTAATAGTTTTCTTAACGGTTCTTCAACCGGAACCGGAACGGCTATAAATGTTCGTTTCATTTTTCTTGTTTTTTTTTGTTGAATTAAATAAAAATTCAATACCTTAGTAAAGTAAATAAAAAAACAGTTCATGACTGAGATTATTATTGAGACATGCATGTACCACGATTTAATTTTGTCTCAAAAACTCAACGAACTACCAAATTTTAAACTGTAAAGAAAATGAGTTACTTGAAAAAATTTGCCGTCGTTCTGTCAGGTAGTGGTGTATTTGATGGAGCAGAGGTTCACGAAGCCACATTAACCCTCTATGCTATAGTGAAAAACGGGGGAACCTACGAAATTTTTGCTCCCGACATTCCTCAACACCATGTAGTTAATCACATTACCGGTGAAGAGATGAACGAAACCAGGAATGTGCTTATTGAAGCAGCCCGAATTGCAAGGGGTAAAATAAAACCGTTGAGTGAGTTTAACGAAAAAGATTTCGACGCGATCATTTTCCCGGGAGGATTCGGAGCTGCTAAAAACCTATCCTCTTTTGCTTTCGATGGAGTTAATTGTTCCGTTAATAAAGATGTTGAAAACAGTATTAAGCAAATGGCGGATGCAAAAAAACCTATTGGAGCATTGTGTATCGCACCTGTTATACTAGCGAAAATCCTGGGTGACGTTGTGCTGACCATTGGTCAGGATGCAGGTACAGCCGAGGCTGTCGCGAACATGGGCGCTACTCATAGAAAAACAAACCATGGGGAAGTAGTTGTGGATTCCCGGCATAAAGTGGTTACAACACCATGCTATATGCTTGATGCCAACATTGTTCAAATTGCTGAAGGAGCTGATAATGTGGTGAAAACAATGATGAAATTATAGGGAAAATAAGGCAGGTCAGATTAAACCGGCATCGATCATATAGATAATCTCATCGATGATCCTGTCTTCCCCTCTTGCATCAAATTCTGTTTTCAGGTTTGATCTGAAAATTTTTGCAATAGCTTGCCAAAAAAAAGCTGAAAATGAACCCTTTAACTCCTTAATCAAAACATAGGTCGTATTGCCTGTCTCACGATCGATTAATTTTATCAGCAATCGCCCCTGCGTGAATGTCATTTTTCGTAAATCATCTTCGAATTCTTCTCTTAATTCATTTTCAACCTGATGGATATATTTTTTTTGTTCTTTTTCGGTGGGAAGCGTAAGCAGATGGTTGTTCATTTTAATCAATTTGTCCCTTGCTAAAGTGGCATAAGGATAAACTTTTTTAATGTTATAAATTAACCTTGTGTATTTTCTTGCCTGTCGCCGATTCTTAAATTTGCGCTCGGGGAATACTAAAACCTCTTCAATGGTCCGGTGGGGTATGGTTTCACCCTGGAAAAAAGTAGTAGTAACTACTTCAAAATCCTTAAGCTTTATCGTATCTCTTAAAACACTTTTGGTTGTGTCCTGGGCGTGAAGTAAACCCAGGTTAAAAAAGATTAATATGGTTAGAATGAACCTGTAAAACATAATATTCTATAACGCAGATAAAGTTCAATAATTATGCCATTTGCAAAGTTAACCCTTTCTGATAACTTTGCCTTTAATAGATTCAAAATCGGTTTTTCTGAACTTTTAACAAAAGCATGAACATTTCAGTCCCGGAACTGCAAGATGAACAAAAATATCACTTGCTTACCAAATTACACCACAACGATATTGTTCCCTTCGTATTCAGGTATATAAGAAAAATCAATCCTGTAACTTTTGTTTTTTATGTTTTAAATATTCTTTTTCTGGCATACATCCTTAAGTATTTGATGAATATTCTTCTTTATGCTAATTTTGGTTTGAAGAATATTCTTCTCTATTCAGCTTCAGGACTAATTATTTTTCCTGTAATCCTAATACCCATCCATGAAATCATTCATGGACTTGTATATCTGGTAGTGGGTGCAAAAAGAATAAAATTCGGAATTGACCTGAGTCAATATATATTTTACGTTACAGCTGATCAATTCGTGGCATCCAAAAATGAAATTATAAAGGTTGCTTTCGCTCCTTTTATCATAATAAACATACTTCTGATTTTAGGAACACAATACTTTGAAGGACCCGTCACATGGAGTTTTGTATTGTGTTTGTTTGTTCACAGCACCATGTGCATCGGGGATTTTTCTATGGCAAGTTTCTTTATTGAACATTGTGATAAAAAACTTTACACCTATGATAACCTAAACGAGAAATCATCATACTTTTATGAAAAACTACAGGATTAATTTTAAAAATATAGCTTCGCAAATTTACCCTGTGAAATAAATCGAAGATTTAACGCGAAGCAGTATTTCACAGGGTAAATGGGAGTGGAGTAGAAACTAAACCTAAGTATATGTTTACAAATGCCATTGTACGTACCCCCGGAAAAAACTTCAATCAGGGAATAACAACAGCAAAGCTTGAAAAGCCCGATTATTTTACGACCCTTCGTCAACACGAGGCATACTGCAAAGTCATTGAAAATTGCGGATTAAATATCACTATTTTGCCACCCGATCCGGATTATCCTGATTGTCCATTTGTTGAAGATACTGCAGTTATTACTAAAAATTTTGTGATCATTACCAGGCCAGGTGATAAAAAAAGACAGGGTGAAGAAGAAAAAATTGAAGAGGTTCTTAGGCCTTTCCGGAAGATTGAAAAAATTAAAAGTCCCGGCACAGTCGATGGGGGCGATATCCTGCAGGCATATAACCATTTTTTTATTGGTTTATCTTGCAGGACTAATACTGAGGGCGCCAAACAGCTTGGCATTATCTTTTCCCGGTATGGCTACACATTTTCAACCATATCAGTCATAAATATGCTCCACCTTAAATCCGGTGTAAGTTACCTTGGTAAGAATATCCTGATCCTTCATGAGGATCTCTGCAGCTCAAAAGAATTTAAAAGCTTTATAAAAATACCGGTATTAAAAAAAGAGGGGTATGCTGCAAACAGTTTAATGATCAATAACCGCTTACTCTTACCCGAAGGTTTCCCGGATACAAGGAAGAAACTAAAAGAATTAGGGTTTCCGGTCTATGAACTGGAAATGTCGGAATTCCGGAAAATGGATGGAGGCTTAAGCTGCTTATCGCTTCGTTTTTAAAGGATTTGATGGAGAAATAGGAGATAAATATGTACAAGGAACAAATAATAATGTACAAAAAGGAAGCCGAAAACCATCTTTTGAATGAATTATTACCCTTTTGGTTAAATCGTTTAAAAGATGAGCAGTATGGAGGTTATATAACCCATTTTGACCGGAATGGTATAGAAACCGGAGAGGATGAAAAGTCATTAATTGCCCAAACCCGGTCTGTATATACTATGTCTTCAGCTCATCGGGCTGGGTACGGTAGTGGCAATTGTGCCGAAATTGCCAGGCATGGCATTGATTTTCTTATTAATAAAATGTGGGACAAAAAACATGGGGGATTTTATTGGATGATGGACCGCAAGGGTAATATGAAGAAAGATGAAAAGATACTTTATGGACAAAGTTTTGCCATTTATTGCCTGAGTGAATACACTTTAGCAACCGGGGATACAACAGGCCTTGAATATGCTGAAAAAACTTTTAATCTAATACAGAAGCATTGTATAGATAGTATATATGGCGGATATTTTGAGATGTTTGACAGAAGTTGGAATTTAGCCGGGCCCGGCAGTCAGGGTGGAGATCGCAAAACCCTTGATGTGCATATGCATCTTATGGAAGCTTTTACTACTCTTTTTGAATGTAGTAAAAAGAGTTTACATAGCAGAAAAATATTGGCAAACATCAATATTTTGATTAATAAAATGCTGCATCCCAAATATAAAACAGGCCTATCTCAGTTCACTGCCAATTGGAAAGTTGCACCACAGATAAAATTCGATATTATTTGGGGCTGGGATCGTTATACTAACGGTGGGCAAAAGAAAAATCCCGAGGATAATACTTGCTATGGACATAATGTTGAGTTTGCCTGGTTATTGATACATGCATTAAATACACTTGGTAAAAATACCAATGAATATAGAGATTTATTGAAAAAATTGTTTGATCATACTGTAAATAACGGTATTGACACTGAATACGGAGGAGTTTATGTTGAAGGACCGCACAAAGGTGGTGTCTATGATATGGAGAAAGAATTCTGGCAACAAGCTGAAGTTATGATAGGGATGCTTGATGCATATCTGTTGTTCGGATCGGAGAAGTATTGGCAGGCCTATGGAAATGTACATCGTTTTGTTTTTGATAAGGTCATAAATCATCAAATTGGAGAATGGTGGCCTCTACTAACTCGCGAAGGTGAACCAATCTGGACACACATGGGGCATTCGTGGAAAATAAACTATCATACGGTCAGAGCTATGATACAATGTATACACAAGCTTAACAGAATATTGGAACAGAAGAACATAGCTACGCTATTTAATTAAAAATTAAAAATTAAAAATTAAAAAAATTGCAGAAAGACTACATGGAAAGCAATCAAATTACTGAAATTCTTAAGAAGATTAATAAGGTTAAAATAGCTGTTTATGGTGATTTTTGCCTGGATGCATATTGGATAATGGCCCCGGGAGGCTCGGAGATTTCTGTTGAAACCGGATTACAGGCTGAAGCTGTAAGAAAACATTACTATTCACCCGGAGGTGCATCTAATATTGTAGCCAATTTATCTGCTCTAAAACCAGCAAGTATCAAGGTTATTGGAGTGATAGGAGATGATATTTTTGGCAGGGAACTAACTTTACAACTTGTCGCTCTACATGCAGATATTATGCGCTTAATTGTTCAAAAAAAGAATTTTAACACAATCACTTTTACGAAAAAATACCTCGAGGAAAATGAAGAACCACGGATTGATTTCGGGTTTTTTAATAAACAGTCTGAAGAAACAGATAAAAAAATTCTTAAAAATTTACGATTTGCGCTGCAAAATTATGATGCCCTGATCTTCAACCAGCAAGTACCAGGTAGTATCAACAATGAAGAGTTTATTAATGAAGCAAATAAGCTTTTTGAAGAATTTGAAAACAAGATTATTTTGCTCGATTCAAGACATTATAATGATAAATTCAATAACGTTTTTCGAAAGACAAATGATATTGAGATTGCCAGACTAAATGGTGTAGATTTGAACCCAAACGATATCGTATCAACAACAGATATTAAACGTTATGCTAAGAATATTTATAAGCAATCAAAGAAGCCCATATTTATTACCCGTGGCTCACGTGGGATATTGACAATTGATTCTGAAGGCATCAGTGAGATACCCGGAATTCAATTATTAACAAAACTTGATCCGGTTGGCGCAGGAGATACTACAATCAGTGCTCTTGTTTTATGCCTGGCTGCCGGAATTAAACCAAGGGATACTGCTATATTCGCTAATTTTGCAGCCGCCGTAACAGTACAAAAACTTTTTACAACCGGAACTGCTTCAGGAGAGGAAATTCTTGAAATCAGTAAAGGCCCTGATTATATTTATCAACCCGAATTAGCTGAAGATCTTCGTCGGGCTAACTATCTATCAGGTACTGATATTGAATTATGTTACAGCGATGGCATTAAAAGAACAGGAAAAATAAAACATGCAGTATTTGATCATGATGGGACAATCAGTACTATAAGACAGGGTTGGGAAACCATTATGGAGCCTGTCATGATTAACGCAATTTTAGGTGACAAATACAAAATCGCTAGTGAAACACTTTATCACAGAGTACGAAAAAGGGTGATTGACTATATTAATAAGTCAACCGGAGTACAAACAATTGTTCAAATGGAAGGCCTAACCAAAATGGTTGAAGAATTCAACATTGTTCCCAAAGATAACATATTAGATAAGTTCGGCTATAAAAAAATATATAATAATGCTCTAATGGAAATGGTTAATAAGCGATTGACCAGGTTTAATAAAGGAGAACTTGACATTAATGACTATACAATTAAAGGGGCGGTTCGGTTTCTGCAGGATTTAAGAGACAGGAACGTTAAGCTGTATCTGGCAAGTGGTACGGATCAGGAAGATGTTCTAAATGAGGCTCGTTTGCTTGGTTATGCTAACCTTTTTGATGGTGGCATTTATGGCTCGGTAGGAGATGTCAGTAAATATTCCAAAAAGATAGTAATTGAAAAAATCATTAAAAAAAATAACTTGAAAGGAAGTGAATTTGCAGTATTTGGAGATGGACCTGTAGAAATCAGAGAGTGCCGGAAACATGAAGGAATTGCTATTGGAATTGCAAGTAACGAAATACGCCGGCATGGACTGAATCCTGATAAACGTACCCGCCTGATTAAAGCAGGAGCTCATGTAATAATACCTGATTTTTCACAACAAAAAGACCTTATAGATCTTTTATTTAATTATCGATAATCATGAGAATATCCCTTTCCGGCTTAGATTGGGTTGTAGGAATTGTCATTCTTGTTGGAAGTCTTTTTTTAGGCTTATATTTTGCTTATCGTGCCAAAGCCGGTAAAAGCAGTTCAAATTTTTTCCTTGGAGGACGCCGGATAACCTGGCCGATTGTTGGTGCTTCATTGTTTGCAACAAATATTGGGGCTGAACATTTGGTCGGACTTTCAGGAGATGCATACAGGTATGGCTTGAGTGCTGGAACTGTTGAACTGACAACCGCGATTACCCTTGGTTTTGCCTGTGCAGTCCTTTTTCCATACTATATCAAAAACAAAATATATACAATACCGGAATTCCTGGAAATACGATATAACCGGACTGCCAGGGTTTTCTTTTCAGGTCTTATGCTGCTGATTTGCATAATGACTAAAATGGCGTTTACCTTATTTGCCGGGGCGTTAGTGCTTAACAGCATATTAGGCTGGGATGTTATGACTACCGTTTTCCTTATCGGTATCATAACAGCCGTATTCACAATCATCGGTGGCTTTACTGCCGTTGCATATACAGATTCCATTCAGGCGTTAATCATGATAATAGGCTGTAGTATAATGTTGTTCCTTGGGCTCCAAAAAATTGGCGGCTGGGATGCCCTTATTGAAAAAGTTCCCGAATCAATGAGTCTTGCTAAACCATATGATGATCCGGTTTATCCATTCTGGGGAATCATCGCGACTGCATTTTACGCGGGTATCTTCTACTGGGGAATTGACCAGGTTAATGTTCAGCGGGTTTTAGCAGCACCAAACCTGAAACAGGCAAGATGGGGTGCAATGTTTTCAACATTATTAAAACTCTCCCCCATTTTTATTTTTGCATTACCTGGTGTGATAGCCCTTGCTCTTTTCCCCGGATTAGACGATAATGAGAGTAAACAAACCTTTGTCCTTTTAATAAATGATCTGTTGCCGTCAGGACTTCGTGGTATTATATTAGCCTCTCTTATGGCAGCCCTGATATCATCTCTCATTGCTGTATTGAATTCTGTTTCAACCATGACGGTCAGAGATTTTATTGTCGAATATCGTCCTCATATCTCTGAAAAGATGCAGGTCTTCACAGGGCGGATTGTGATTCTTATCGCTACTTTTACTGGTATGGCAGCAGCTTATCTTATTTACAAAACAGAGGAAGGATTATACAAATATCTTCAAACAATTTCAATTTACCTTGTTTTTCCTGTAGTGCCGGCTATTGTATTTGGAATTATCAGTAAAAAAGTAACCCTGAAAGGAGCATTTATATCCGTTTTGGTGGGGGTTGTTTTGGCTACAATATTTGTCGTGGATCAATTAACCGGTATTGAGAATGGCGAAAAGTTATTCCCATTCCTGCATTATAAATTAACATTTAACTTTGCCTATCGCGGATTATGGGGAACTTTAATATTAATTGCAGTACTATTCAGTGTTTCTGCTTTTACGCGGAAAACTGAAACAATAAAGCTCGAAAAAACAACAATTAACTGGTCTAAAAAGTTTGAACAAATAAAAGGTTTATCCGATTGGCGTTTTCAATGGTTGGTTTTAGCAATAGCTACAATATTGATTTATATCTGGCTATCTTAAAGACTCTACCCGGATAAACCCCATAGGAATTTCCAACGGGGTAAACCTCGTGGGAATTTCCAATAATTATTCAAACAGGGAAAACCGGTAAAAAAGAGGAAGGTAAAAAATGTATCAAACCAAAATAGTTGTTATAGGTAGTACAAATACTGATATGGTGATCAAATCAGATCATTTGCCTGCCCCGGGTGAAACCCTCCTGGGAGGAACCTTTTTCATGAATCCCGGTGGTAAAGGAGCGAATCAGGCTGTAGCAGCTTCCCGGCTTGGAGGCAAAGTTACTTTTATTTCAAAAACAGGAAATGACATATTTGGAGAACAGTCTGTTCAAAATCTTAAGAATGAAGGTATCAATACCGAATATATGGCTGTTGACCCGGAAAATCCTTCAGGGATTGCATTAATAACGGTTGATTCAATGGCAGAAAATTGTATCGTTGTTGCTCCCGGATCCAATATGACACTTAAACCTGATGATATCGATAAAGCCATTAAACATATCGAACTGGCAGAAATAGTGTTATTGCAGCTTGAAATAGCAATTGAAACAGTTGAATATGCAGCTCAAATAGCATTCAGGAACAAAAGGAAGGTAATCCTTAATCCTGCTCCGGCACAAAAGCTCTCCGATTCATTACTGAAAACTATATATATCCTTACTCCAAACGAAACAGAAGCAGAAATTCTTACCGGAGTTAAGGTGACGGGTATAGATAGCGCTGAAAAAGCAGCCGGGATCTTAATGAACAAAGGTGTTGAAATTGTAATAATCACCATGGGTGCGAATGGCGCTTTTATCAATACAGACAGTTTGTCTGAGCTAATTCCTGCACCGAAAGTAAAAGCTGTAGATACGACTGCTGCCGGTGATACATTTAACGGTGCACTGGCAGTTGCTGTTTCGGAGGACTTTAATATTGAGGAAGCCGTAAAATTCGCGAATAAAGCGGCTTCAATTGCCGTAACAAAGTTTGGAGCCCAGGCTTCCATACCATACAGAAGTGAAGTTAGTTAAAAGTTGAAAGTTAAAAGTGAAGAGGGAAGAAGCTTGGGGCATAGGGCATGGTGCGAAGAGGTGACCGAGAGACTTGTAGATGGGGAGAAAGAGCTGAGGGTAAAGGGTGAAGTGAAGTTGCAGCAGCAGTCGATGAAATTGCTAAATTGTTAATAAAGTAATTGGAGTAAAAGGCATAAAGTCTGCAGACCAAAGAAATTTTGCAAGAATAATTACCCCGGAGGGGTAAAAGAACAATAGCCCCGGGCGAAGCCCGGGGAACAAAAACAGATAATAAAAAAATGCCTGCCGGAGGCATCCCTTTGGGAGGAACTACCGGTTTTGATTAGTGTTATAGCCGTTTCATCCTTCCATAGCTCCAAAGGAATCCCTACGGGAGAATGCCTTTGGCAGGCGCAAATAGCCGGCAGCTTTTTCGAAGTGAAGGACTAAAGAGGTTAAGGGCTAAGAGTGTGAGTAGAAGAATTTCGGATTTTGAACGTTTTGCGCAGCAAAACCTCACGCCTGTCCCGTTTTTTCGGGGAGCAGGATTGTGATTGTGGCCTGTGGGAGCGAGTAATTTTTATGTTTAACCTGTAGACAAATATCAGGACAAGACAGAATAAAGAAATGGTCAGAGTTAAGGAGCAGAAAACAGCAAAGGGAAATTTCTCCTATTATAAACTTATACACGATTTAATTATGAAAGCAAAAATTTTACAAATACTAATTATTGGCATAGTAGTATTTACTTTTAGTTGCCGGGATAGTCAAAAAGATATTGCAGAAGAAACACAAAAGCCTATACCTGTTATATTCGACACCGATTGCGGACCGGATTATGACGATGTTGGAGCATTAGCTATATTGCATGCGTTTGCAGATAGTGGATATATTAACATCCTTGCCACTATGGCATCAAATAAACATGAACTGGTTGCCCCTTCAATTGATGTGATTAATACCTATTTCGGGCGTCCGGATATTCCAATAGGCGCTCCTAAATCTGATGGGGTAAATATTAGCTCATCACAAAAATGGCCTGACTCACTGATTGTAAAATACCCTCACGATCTGATGTCAACCGGTGAAGCTCCCGATGCAGTAAAATTATATCGCAAAATCCTTAGCGAACAGGAAGATACTACAGTAACAATTATTTCTGTAGGTTTTCTTACCAATCTGGGAAATCTCATTATGTCAGAACCAGATGAATTAAGTCCACTTTCAGGGAAGAAACTTGTTGAGAAAAAGATAAAAAGATGGGTTTGTATGGGCGGAAAGTTCCCCGAAGGAAAAGAATTCAATATCCATTTGGATTCATTAAAATCAAAAATAGCAATTGAACAATGGCCGACGAAAATTATTTTCTCAGGATTTGAAATAGGAGAGCAGATAAAAACAGGATTAAGGTTAATTGAAATACCATGTGAAAATAACCCGGTAAAAGATGTATTTGCCATATCAATTCCGCAGAGTGAAAAAGATAAAAACGGAAGGATGAGCTGGGACCAGACAGCAGTTCTGATAGCAGTAAAAGGGTATGAGAAATATTTTAACATTAATACAGGCAGATTTGTTACTTTTGAAGATGGACATAACGAATGGAAAGATTCCGAAAACGGACCTCACGCGTATGTTGTAACCAAAATGCCTGTTCCGCAAATAACTGAATTAATTGAAGATTTAATGATGCATGTAACTACTGTGGCAAAATAATTCATTATTAATTAGAGTCCGTCTATAAAGTCCGAAAGTTTAAATAAATATAAAAAATCACAAATGACAAGCACCAAAATACAAATAAATCTCAATGACCAAAATCTCAATATTCAAAGCTGTTTCGGTCATTTGATAATTGATATTTGGAATTTATTTGTTTTTTGTTATTTGTTATTTGGTGCTTTAATTCAAAATTTGTTTGACTTTATGGACTGACATTAATTAATAAGTTACTACTAAAATTAACAGGCTATGATAAAATTATTGCATTTTGTGTGGGTCATATTACTAATAAGTTATGGTTGTTCCGGTGAGAAAACAGGCCAAAAAAGTACCAAAACACTTGTCGATGGTGAA
>JAUWBB010000123.1 GCA_030605195.1 Bacteroidota bacterium | reverse complement strand
GTATCCGGCCAAGCTGCCCGACTTTTGACATAACCGGGGGCATGGTAATGATTACATCAATATCTGTCCAGCCATTCTTTATTTTGTCAATATACTCATCCAATCCAACAAAATCGGCGCCTGCTTCTTTAGCTTCATCTTCCTTATCCGGTGTACAGAGAACCAGCACCTTGGTTTCCTTTCCAGTTCCATGTGGTAAGGTCACTACACCCCGTACCATCTGGTTGGATTTTCTTGGGTCAATACCCAACCTGACATTGATATCCACCGAAGCATCGAACTTTGTAAAAGAAATATCTTTCATTAGTCCGGCTGCTTCAGATAACTTGTAGAGTTTTTCCTGTTCAATTTTCTCTAAAGCTATCTTCCTGTTTTTTGTCAATTTAGTCATGTTACAAATTCAGTGTTTAATTAATTACCACCAGGAAAAACACCTTTGACAGTGATTCCCATACTTCTGGCGGTTCCCGCGACCATCTTCATGGCTGATTCAATTGTAAATGCATTTAAATCAGACATTTTATCCTGAGCAATGGTTTTAACCTGATCCCAGGATACCGAAGCAACCTTATCGCGATTAGGCTCGGAAGAACCTGATTTGATTTTGGCAGCTTCAAGTAACTGGACCGCAACAGGTGGTGTTTTCGTTACAAAATCAAAGGATTTGTCTCGATAAACAGTGATAATCACCGGTATCAGTTTCCCCGCACTATCCTGGGTTCTTACATTAAATTGCTTGCAGAACTCCATTATATTCACTCCTTTGGCACCAAGTGCCGGTCCGACTGGCGGGGATGGATTAGCCGCTCCTCCACGAATTTGTAATTTTATTATACCATCAACTTCTTTAGCCATAATGAATTACAATACTACATTTTGATTGATTCATGATAGTTACTCCGGAAGCATTTATAGATTATTGTAACTATCAGTATTTATTCTTTTTCAACCTGCATGAAACTGAGCTCCAATGGTGTTTTCCTGCCAAATATTTTCACCATAACTTTCAGTTTCTTTTTTTCCTCGTTAACCTCTTCAATTATACCTGTAAAACTGTTAAATGGTCCATCAGTTACTTTAACCGATTCTCCTTCACAGAACGGCACACTGATTTCCTCACCACCGGCCGCAAGTTCATCGACTCTTCCCAGAATTCGGTTTACTTCACTGGAACGTAATGGCACAGGTTCCCCACTTTTTGTTCCTAAAAACCCCATGACATTCGGAATATTTCTTAGGATATGAGGTATTTCGCCAACTAAAGCAGCTTCAACAAGGATATAACCCGGAAAGAAATTTCTTTCCTTACTGATTTTCTTCCCTCTTCGGATTTGGTATACTCTTTCAGTAGGTATCAGAATCTGAGAAATATAATCCTGCAAATTTAGCCTGCTAATTTCGCTATCGATGTAATCCTTGACTTTTTTTTCCTTCCCACCAATTGCTCTAAGAACATACCATTTCTTCACATTCTCGCTCATTTTTTCCAACCCTTATTTAAAAAAACATACTATAAATAAACCCCATCAAATTCTCAAATGAATAATCCATAGCAAAGATAACCAGGGCAATAATCATGGATGCAATCATTACAACAATTGCACTACTCTGCAACTCTTTCCATGTTGGCCATGATACTTTATGCATCAACTCATTATAGGTATCCTGGAAATAAGATTTGATCTTCATATTATTTAAATTTTGCACGGGAGGAGCGACTCGAACGCCCGACACCTGGTTTTGGAGACCAGTGCTCTACCAACTGAGCTACACCCGTGTGAATTTTCCGAGGTTTAAAAAAGAATAACGGGCTTGCAATGAAGAACCTAAAAATCTATATGTTGATAAATCCTTCTAGTCAATAATGCCTGTTACTTGTCCCGCTCCAACTGTCCTGCCACCTTCCCGAATTGCAAAACGCAAACCATTATTAAGAGCAACAGGATAAATCAAATCAACGATAATGGTTACATTATCGCCTGGCATTACCATTTCTGTGCCTTCCGGAAGGGTAATTTCTCCGGTTACGTCAAGGGTTCTCAGATAAAATTGAGGACGATACTTATGATGGAATGGAGTATGACGTCCGCCTTCTTCTTTCTTCAACACATATACCTCAGCTTTAAATTTAGTATGAGGGGTAATAGATCCAGGCTTGGCTAATACCATACCTCTCTTCACTTCCTTTTTATCAACACCTCTAAGCAGCAAACCAACGTTATCTCCCGCTTCACCATCATCCAAAATCTTCCTGAACATTTCAACTCCGGTGCATACGGTTTTTCTTTTGTTCGCACCAAGTCCAATCATTTCCAATTCATCTCCCGTGTGAACAGTACCTAATTCAATTCTTCCGGTTGCAACAGTTCCACGACCTGTAATCGAGAATATATCTTCGATAGGCATAAGGAAAGCTTTCTCCTTATCACGTGGAGGTACGGGGATATATTCATCAACGGCTTTCATTAATTCCACAACTTTTTCTTCCCATTTTGCTTCACCATTCATGGCTCCCAGGGCTGAACCTTTGATTACAGGAGTATTAACACCATCAAACTCGTAGAAATCAAGCAACTCCCTAACCTCCATTTCAACCAACTCAATTAATTCCTCATCATCAACCATATCAACTTTATTCAGAAAAACAACGATTTTCGGAACATTTACCTGACGAGCAAGTAAGATATGTTCACGGGTTTGCGGCATTGGACCATCATCAGCTGCAACAACAAGTATAGCTCCATCCATCTGTGCCGCACCGGTTACCATATTTTTAACATAGTCAGCATGACCGGGGCAATCAACATGAGCATAATGCCGGTTAACAGTTTCATACTCGACATGAGCTGTATTTATCGTAATACCTCTTTCTTTCTCTTCGGGTGCATTGTCAATTGAATCAAAGTCTTTAATCTCGGCCAATCCATCTTTGTGTAATACCATAGTAATGGCTGAAGTTAAGGTGGTTTTACCATGATCAACATGACCAATGGTTCCGACGTTTACATGAGGTTTGGTTCTTTTGAATTTTTCTTTAGCCATAATTTTATAAAATTAGATAATTAAATATTTCATTTATTTTTGTTTCAACTGTTATTCTTGAGCCAATGACGGGATTTGAACCCGTGACCTCATCCTTACCAAGGATGCGCTCTGCCAACTGAGCTACATCGGCTTGAAAAGAATAGAGCGGGAGACGGAATTCGAATCCGCGACCCTCAGCTTGGAAGGCTGATGCTCTACCAACTGAGCTACTCCCGCCTGTTTTTGCCAGCCACAGCCAGATTCTTCCCTACTACTTTTTACAACCCACCTATTGAGTGGGGAGAGCAGGATTCGAACCTACGAAGGCATTCGCCAGCAGATTTACAGTCTGCCCCAGTTGGCCACTTTGGTATCTCCCCTACAGAAACTTATAGTTTTATTGAATATTTTTTGGAATAATCCTGATATTATTATTCAACTTTCAAGCCTTACTGCCCGTACATAAGCCGATGGAGGGATTCGAACCCACGACCTGCTGATTACAAATCAGCTGCTCTGACCAACTGAGCTACATCGGCGATTTGAAAGAACTCGGGATTTCAGGAACACTCCTGAAAATCGGTCTGCAAATGTAGGAATATTTTATTTATATCACAAAAAATATTTTGTATAATTTTTAGGATTTTAAACACCGCGCATTTTTTCTTTCTGCTTGGTTATTTGCTTCTTAAGAGCATCGACGGCATGGTTGGTAGCCTCCTCAAAAGTCTTGTTCTGCTTCCTTGCAAACAATGGACTCCTGGGAATATCTAACTTGATTTCAGTAATCTTATTGTCAGCATCTTGTGCTTTATCCAAACGTAAAAATACTTCAGCTCCAATAATATCATCACTATACTGAAGCAATTTCTTCACCTTACCACTTACAAAATTGAGTAACTTTTTATCGGCATCAAACCGAACCGAATGAATTTGAATATTCATCTGAATACCTCCTTTTTATTATGCTCTTGGATGAGCCTGTTTATATATTTGTTTTAGCTTTTTGAAAGTATTGTGTGTGTATATTTCTGTCGCTGACAGGCTGGAATGACCAAGCAATTCCTTGATTGCGTTTAGGTCAGCCCCCCTGTTTAGCAAATGAGTAGCAAAGGTATGTCTTAAAATATGAGGGCTTTTCTTTTCCATAGTAGTGATCAGTTCAAGATGTTTGTTAACGATCCTGTAAACCAATTTTTCATATAATTTCTCACCGCTTTTCGTGAGGAAAAAACAAGAGTTCACTGTATCTGTTTTCTTATCATTTCTCACGATACGATATGCTTCAATACTTTTTCTGAATTCTTTCGTAATAGGTATTATTCTTTCCTTGTTCCTTTTGCCCAACACTTTTATGGTAAGACGGGAAATATCAATATCAATGTCTTTCAAATTAATCAATTCAGCACGTCGTATTCCGGTTACATATAACATCTCAATAATTAACCTGTTTCTTACGCCTTCAAAATCATCTCCAAATTGATAAAAATCAAGTAGCTCATCCATCTGGGCCTGTTCGATAAACTGGGGAAGTTTTTTCCCTTGCTTGAGTGTAAGAACCTTATCGACCGGGTTGGAATCGATTAACCCTTCACGCATCAGGAATTTAAAAAATGTTTTTAAGGTTGATATTTTACGATTAATAGTTCGTGCTGAAATTCTATTTTCCATTAAGAACACAACCCATGCCCTGATATCTTTAAAATTAACTTTAATAATACCGTGTTCACTTCGCGTATTTATACAGAAATCGTAAAACTGATTCAAGTCGTTTTCATACGAACGTACAGTATGTGGAGAGTAACGTTTTTCAAATGTAAGATATTTGAGAAAGGATTCCTTGTGCTTCATCAGAAACCTTATTGATTAAGGTTTGCTATATTATTAACGATGTGAATAAGAAGAACGATGAATTTATTTTCATTTATTTATAAAACAAATCCATAATTGCCTGATATATAAGAACATATTTATCTGGGAAAATAGTGATTAACTGTACTTACGAATGACTGGAAAGATCAACAAATAGGTTGATGTTAATCTTCATCTTGCTGTATCCGTTGGATATAAACAGCCTTTTTTATCTCATTCCTTCTTCGAACAGAGGGTTTCATAAAAGCTTGTCTCTCTCTGAGTTCCCGGATCACACCTGTTTTTTCAAATTTTCTCTTGAACTTTTTTAAGGCCCTGTCAATGTTTTCACCTTCTTTTATCGGTATTACAATCATAATTTAATTTTTATTTGAGCCGCAAATTTATAAATTCATTTTTTCCCCCCAAAGAATAAATGAAAAAATATTTACCCTTTTTCTTCCAAATATACTGATTAGTTACAAACTTATTACTGTTCAATAATCCGATCTTCTATAAAGTTAAGAAAAAAAATAGAATTATTCTTTTTATTCAACACATAAATATGATCTAACCCGAAGAAATGTGTCTTGTGGCAAAAGTTTGTTTTCTGTCAGTTCCTTAACCTCGGTATAACGACCCTTCAGTTTTCTGTAATTCAAAATGGCTCTCACCTGATATTCATTCAAATAGGGATGCCTTATCAACTCGCGATAGGTTGCTTCATTAATGTTAATTTTAATTATCAATACAGAATCTAACTCAATATAGGGGGAAATCCTTTTCAGAGTCTCCTGTTTAAACCCGTAAACTTCAAGCAATTGATCCTTTGAAACAAACCCTCCCAGAAGATCCCGGTATTTAATAATTCTTCTTGAAAAAACCGGTCCTACTCCCCAAAGACTCATCAGATCAGCCGTATCGGCTGAATTGATCTCAATAAAATGTTCATTTGGTTCCGGATTAAATTGATTTACCGGTATTGCCGGAGAACGTGAAGCAGGTGGTTCAACCCGGATATATGGCTCCAACGTTTCATATTGTGCCCGGCTTAAATTGTAAATCTTAGCCAGGTCTTCCTTTTTATAAAATTTTCCACCACTATTTAAATAGTTGAAAATTGTATTAATTTGTTTATCCGTCAATCCCAGCCTTTCCCAATCTTTCCTGGTGGTTTGGTTCGGATCAAACGGAAAATAACTCTGAGAGTGAGACCTGATATCTTTTCCTGACCATCGATCCTTATTTTTATCTTCATCCTGTTTTTCAATCTTCAATTGTTTCTCAAATTCCTGAATTTCATTTTCAAACTCCGAAAAATCAATCACCCTGTTTTTCTGCAGATATGGCAACAGACCGTTTACGATCAGCAGGATGCAGATAAAGAAAATTAAAACAAGAATGCCATTTCTTTCACTTTTTGAGAAAGAAAAATAATCCTTAATAAATTTTTTGATCAGCATATCAGAATTTAACAATGCCCAGACCATTCAGGAAGACCAGAGCAATTGCAATAGGAGCAATAAACTTCACGATAAACATATAAACAGGAAGGTACCTGGCTTTTAACGCTCCTTCGTTTCCAGCTTCCTTACGGGTTTCTTCCTTGCCAAAATACCAACCGATAAAGGCCACTATAAAGAATCCTCCCAACGGAAGCAGAATGTTTGCCGAAGTGAAGTTTAATAAACCAAATATATTCAAACCAAACAACGTAAGGTTTTCAAACCAGCCCCATGATCCGGCAGCAACAATACCTAAGACTGAAATAGAGAGAGTGGCAAAAATAGTAGCCTTTTTTCTTGTCATTTTTAGTTCCTCAACAAAATAGGCAACCACCACTTCAAGAACTGAAATGGTAGAAGTTAAGGCAGCCACTGCGAGTAACATAAAGAACAGTAACGAAAAGTAGTATCCTCCGGGCATTTGCTGGAAAATAGTTGGTAATGTAATGAACACCAGTCCTTCTTCGGCACCCGGATTAATTCCAAACGCGAAGACAGCAGGGAAAATGGCGATTCCAGCCAGAATTGCAATTAATGTATCAGCAAAAGAAACACTTACCGCGGTTGTGGCAAGATTATCGTTCTTTTTAATATACGAACCATAGGTGATAAGTGTGCCCATACCGATGCTAAGTGAAAAGAAAGCCTGTCCCAGTGCCTTAAGGATGGTTTCAGCATTAATTTTTGAAAAATCCGGTTTAAATAAAAAAGTTAATCCTGCACCTGCGCCTGGCAAGGTAACTGCCCTGATACATAAAACGACCAGTATAACTAAAAGGATTGGCATAAGAATTTTAGTATATTTTTCGATACCTTTCCGCACACCCGATATCACAATCCATGCCGTTAAACCCATGAATAACAGGAACCAGATCACGGGGCGTAAGGAATCCTGTCTGAACTCATCAAACATAGTACTTAACTCATCCGGTGACTTGCCTGTAAATCCGTTTTTTACCGATTGGAAAATATATTCCAATGTCCACCCGGCAACAGCAGCATAGAATGCCAGGATCATAAAAGCAGCGCCAACTCCCATTATCCCTATCAGAAACCATGGCCTTCCCGGAGCCAGCTTTTTAAAAGCCCCGTAAGGACTTAATTGGGCGCTCCGGCCAATAACAAACTCCGACAACATAACAGGAATACCAATGGCAAGGATAAAAGCCAGGTAAACAAACAGAAATGCCCCACCCCCATTTTCCCCCACGACATAAGGAAATCGCCAAATGTTACCAAGACCAATGGCTGAGCCGGCAGTTGCTGCAATCACACCAATTTTACTTCCGAAACTATCACGCTTCGAGACATCGAAATTTGCCATTTTGAATGAATTTTATAAGTAAAACACACTGCATGCAGATCAAAGGAATTTATTAAACTGCAAAATTAAAACGGGGTAAAATGGTAAAAAATGTTTGGTTCTCCAAACATATTTCCGCAAAATATCCTTACTTTGAAAAATTAACCGAGTAAAATTCTGGTAAAATGATCGATTCCCCATAACAAACCAAAATAATTGCCACCATCGGACCGGCATGCTCTTCAAAAGATGTTCTTAAGGATATGTTTAAAGCCGGTATTGATGTATGCCGGCTAAATTTTTCACACGGCACCCACGAAGATTATTTAAAGGTAATTAAAACCATTAATGAACTGAACAGGGAATTGCAAAGCAATGTAACAATCATTGCTACACAAATAATGGAGAGTATGATCCGGAATTTCAGGCCGAGCCGGGCCGAAGCCAACGATGTTGCCAATGCTGTTCTTGAAGGGGCTGATGCTCTGATGTTGAGTGGTGAAACTTCAGTCGGGAAATACCCTGTGGAGGTCATAAAAAACATGCAAAGAATTATCCACTGGACGGAAAAACATGGATTTCAGTTCATTCGTGAACATGCACCCGAGGGGTTGTACACATCTTTTCTGCCTGACTC
>JAUWBB010000260.1 GCA_030605195.1 Bacteroidota bacterium | reverse complement strand
CCCTTCTTCGGCATAGCGCATACCTTCAGGTTCATAAACGACTATTTTAGGAAACCATTGAGCGGCCAGGAAATATTCATCACTGTAACCGGTCCGGGCAAAAATTCTCGGTAATTTTGATTTGAAAATAATGTTCAATTCAACAGAACCTTCAGGTTCAACAGGATTCTCTAATTGTACTGAAATCACTGTCTGATCCTTTTCATTATCATCATCAGGCTGGATGAATTTGATCTTTGAAGTCAGATCTTCACCATTTTTATCTTCCATCCTGAGAATATCAACCCAACCCCAAACCATTGGATCGGATACTTTCACTTTCATTCCCCGGAGTTGACCCCCCGACTCTTGCCAGAAAGTTGATTCGGTATTTTTAAAAGCGTTCAGATACATATGGAACTGAAGTTCCCGTATCGTATCCCGGGAGGGATTTTTCCAATAAAGGGTCATTTTGCCATCCAGGATCTTTTCCTCGGGATCGAGTTTTACCGAAATTTTATAATTGGCAATCCGGGGGCTAAGCGCCTGGGAAAATACGGGAATGCCGATAAAGAATAATATGAAGGATAGAGCAATTCTGGTGATGTTAGGAGATAGTCCTTTCATTTTATTTCATTTTTTTTAGCAAGTTAGAAATAATTTTCAGATTTAACTAAACGAACAGGAAAAACAGAACGTGATTCTATAACGACTCTTCAGAGTCGTTATAGAAATTTAAATTATCCGGTGGACTCTTCACGTTATATTTATTCCGGCTCAGTACGTGTGTATAGACCATGGTTGTTTGTACGTTTTTATGTCCAAATAATTAATATGGAAATTTCCGTAATTACATAAAAAAAGAGTATTATACGGATTCTGTTTTTTACTTGCATTTACAAATATTATAAGGTAACTTGCGGTAGAATATATGTTAGCTGTCCAGGGATATTGATGAATGGGATATGATCCTTACAGGCATCATCGCCGATCGATCCGATTGAAAGGATTTGTAATCCTTGATAAATACGTTGTTATGCCGAACCATCTTCACGGCATCCTTCAAATATTATCCGGGGAAAATAATGGGAATACATTATTTGAAATCATTGGCGCGTTCAAATCCATCACCACGAATGGATATATCAATTGTGTAAAACAGAACAATTGGCCGCCGTTCAGAAAACGGTTGTGGCAATTACGGTATCATGACCGAATAATACGTGATGAAGATTAATTAAACAGGATCAGAAAATATATCATTGAGAACCCGTTAAATTGGGCAGAGGATGAAAATAATCCAGAGAATTCGGGTCAAAAAAATGAGAAGGCCAGTTAACCAAAAAATGCAGCCGACCAACCTCCGCGGAGCTACGACTGGCGGCTGATTTTAATCGGTTATACAACAAATAATTAATCGTTAAAAAATATGAATGGAGAAAAAATGAAGACATTAAAATGTGTGCTTTTGCTTATAATTATAAGCCTGATTTATTCCAGTTGTAATGTGGAGTCAGAGAAAACAAGGGTCATTTTAGATACTGATGCAAATAATGAGTTAGACGATCAACATGCAATTGCTTATATGCTCTTTAATGGTAATGATTTTGATGTAGAAGGAATTACAGTAAACAAAACACAAAGTGGTGGTGATGTTGATCAACATTATAAAGAAGCTGAAAGGGTAGTCAAATTATGTAATTTATATCCCGAAATAAAAATTTATAAAGGAGCTAATGGAACATTTGATGAGATAAAAGATCATGTAAATGAATCCGATTTTGATGGGATTGATGCTGTAAATTTCATTATCGCAAGAGCCAGGGCAAAATCGGATCGAAGGTTAGTATTATTACCTATTGGTAAGCTAACTAATATCGCGCTTGCATTACATCAAGATCCATCTATTGCATCAAAAGTTAGGATCGTATGGCTTGGTTCTAACTATCCTGATCCAGGTGAATACAATCAAGACAATGATCTTTCTGCATTAAATTATATTCTTGATGTTAGTGTTGATTTTGAGATTGCCTTGGTACGCTATGGTAAACCATCGGGTACAGATGCCGTAAGAGCATATTTGTCAGATATAGAAGAGAAAATGCCTGGAAAGGGGCCTCATATTTCAGACCCTGTTATTGGACGGCATGGTAATGCATTTACAAATTTTGGAGATTATTCTTTAAACCTTTTTAAGAATATAAATTTACATGGCGATCCTCCATCGCGTGCGCTATTTGATATGGCAGCAGTCGCAATTGTTAAAAATCCTTCCTGGGCAATTTCATCTAAAATACCAGGTCCAAAATTAGTTAATGACAATTGGGTTGATCAGCCAGAGAATCCCAGAAAAATAACCATTTGGGAAAACTTTAATAAAGAAAAAATCATGCAGGATTTCTATTATTGTATGGAAAATTATGTGTTAGTAAAACCACAATAGATTGTATAACAAAAATTTCAACCTGACTGGAACAGCGATTGGCGAATTTGACTTTTTGGTGCTCGCAAAACGTTTTTTTTAAAATATTGAAATACAGTGCCCCGCCTGTTCCAGCAGGTTATTTTCACGTTAATGCCTGGTTTTGTGTAGAAGCAGCAACCTTTTTTTCAACTGCCAGTCAGGTAAGGAATTTAACTATCTCCTTCCCCCCCATCTCTTCAGGATACCTTTTATTAAGGAAGATGATAAGCCGGTATATCCAACCGACATAAGTCAAATCTGTACTGTAGCTTAAATGATATGTGCGAATTACGTTCCTGACGTGGTCTAAAAACTTCAATCTTTTCATTTGTGGATAATTAATTACGCATATTCCCACAAATTTAACATATTATGCTGCATTTTCCCATAATTTGCTAATATATTTCATATTATACTGCGAACGTGTTTTTTTTTCGGATTATACGAATAATATGCTTATTTTTACATTTAATGCCGTTATTGGCAGTAGAATAATATGTTGGGCTTTCTTCCACAAACAGAGGTATACCTGATATAATTCGGATGTACCCCAAGACGGCAGGATATTCGAACCTATTTCGGATATAAACGAGTTATGTGAAATTCGTCGACCGTTATCTTTGACCTTTCAGGAAGGGGAGAGTTTTTATATTTCTAAATCCAAATTTAAACTAGCGAAAACATCGGAGGTTTATGATGAAAGATGTAAAACTATCAGAATTCAAGACTTATGTCATCATGCCATTCGGCAATAATAATGAATATCTAGGTGGAAATGAGGAATCAGAATATATCTATAAGGAGATTATCAAACCTGCGGTAAAATTAGCTATGTGTGATGAAAATGCTGAGCCGAATATCATGCGAGAGGTAGATCGTAACCAGCCTGGGTCAATAACCACCACCATCGTCAAAGACCTCCTTAATTCGGATGTAGTAATAGTCGATGTTACAGGAAGAAATCCAAATGTGTTTTGGGAACTTGGCGTCAGATACGCTTTGCGTAATAAAATCACGATTGTAATAGCCCAAGAGGGGACTGCGATTCCATTCAATATAAAAGGCTATCGATATATCGAATACAGTCGATTTATACCTAATGAAGCTAGACTCAAGATCGCCCAATTTATCCGTGAAAGCTCCAAAGAAGAAATGCAATCTGACAGTATAGTGTTTGAGGTTTTCCCAGCTATGTCAGTAATCATTCCGGGGGTAGCAGAAAGCCATGGTCATCAATCCCTTAAGACTAAGGGAACAATGCGATGGGATGAATACATAGGGCGAGTTAAATGGGTATGCCAACTACTCGAAGATTCTGTAGTGAATGGGCGCTTCACTCCTGATGCATTAATAGGTATATCGAATGGAGGACTAATTGTTGCTGATCTAGTTGGCAGAGAGCTTTTCCGTGGAACACCTATTTTGTCTCTTTGGGCAAATCGATTCTTTGGCACTACACAAAGCCCATCCCGATTTTTTGACAATCCATATAATGACGCTACAATTGGAGCGCTAAAGCAGTCCGTTGAGCAAGCCCACGGAAGTGCGCCAGCTACGATTCTTTTGATTGATGACCATCTTGGAACTGGTGATACTGCTCAGCAAGCAATTGGCTACCTAAAGAACCAACTTGGGAATGAAACAAGTATTCTCTTTATTCCTTTAGTTTCACGGCGGCTTTATCAGTTTGAGTATCTTAGTGAAATTGAAGAGTTTTTACCATACAAATACCAGTTACGACGTGGTAAGGAGATTTTAACAAAAGAGGAATTTGTTTCTCAAGCAAATACAGAAGCTTTATACTTTCCATACTTTCATAAAGATATTAGTAAATGAACGTAATGGATTAAGATGTATTGGTCACCCGAGTCACATAACAGTGGGCTTTGCGGTTCAGACTACATATTTGACAAAATGAGGGAGATAAAAGCCCAACAAGGCGCTGCACCTGACCACCAGAGCGTTGGCGATTTGCGAGTCTTGTTTTGCTAGCTGGGGTCTTGTGGTGGTCAGGGGCTGGTCGGCATATCGCTCTGGTGGCAGGTGAGCTTGGCCGTTAATGCTTGGTTTTGTGTAGAAGCAGCAACTTCGCGTTCGACTGCCTGGATAGTAAGAAAGTCAGATATTCCTTTTTCATTAATCTTTTCAGGGTGTTGTTTATCATGGAACAAAATAAACCGGTATATCTAGTCAACATAAGTTTTCCCGGTAGCATAGCTATAATGTTTTGTCCTGATAACATTACGTACCTGATCGAGCAGTTTTGATTTTTTTGCCATAGTTTCTCTTGTAAATAGTTAATTTTCCATATTGTATAAAAAATATATCATATTATACGGAATTCTCATTAATTAATTAAAAATAAGGAGTATTATATGAAATCCGTTTTTATTTGGATATATGAGGATTATATGGTAATTTGCGGTAGAATATAATGTTAGAGCGCTTCAGAAATGCGGATTTCAATAAAGTACGAAGAAATGCG
>JAUWBB010000066.1 GCA_030605195.1 Bacteroidota bacterium | reverse complement strand
TACAGGGATGACTTATTAACAGCTTGAAATGGTAAAAAAACTTTAATTTTTTACATGACCTTTTTATGCCGGAATCAAATATTAATAAAATTATTATTTTTGATAACTTTTAATTATCCTACTTTTCGGAGTGGACTCAAGATTGGATATTTTGCATATAAAGAAAGTGATTTTGTGAATTAATCGGGTAATTGTTAATTTTGGTTTATTCAGGGTTAATCCTCCTTCGCGTTCCGCTTCGGCGGACGAGAAGGAAGTGGTTAATTCCCCGATGCTTGCATCGGAATTTTGGGTCCAGGGCTTGCCCTGGGGTTTAATACCATTTATTAATTTTTCTTAAAACATTTGGCTTTGCTCTTCTATTCTCAACAAATCACTCCGCGGCTGGAATATATTGTCAACCTGATCTGCAGGGAAATTCTTGGTATTGACTGCCAAATCACAACAGATAAGGATCAATTTTCGAAATATTCCGAACCGAAAATCAATTACTCATCCCTTTCTTTTGATGATTCTTTCACGATTGTTCCTGCCGGTTTGCTTTTTGAAAAGGGGATCCGGCAACAGGATATGTATGTTCCGGTTTATAAGGACATGTATGTATTCTTTTTAACAGATCCAGCGTCAGATATTCCTTTTGATCCTTTTTCAGCTTCTTTTTATATGGTTACCCGTTACGAGGAATACGTTGATTTTAATGAAGATGAACATGGGAGGTTTGAGGCTGACCAGAGTATTGCTTATGAAAACGGTTTCCTTAACGAACCAGTTGTTAATCAGTGGACAAGAGAGTTGGGTGAGGGTTTGGTTAACAAATTTCCGAAACTTAAAATAAAGAAAAACAAATTTCATTTTATTCCTACTATCGATGTTGATGAGCCTTTTGCATATTTAAACAAAGGAATATTCAGAAATACAGGCGCAATATTGAAATCATACCTTATAGGAAATAAAAAGGAAGGTGAAAAACGATTCAAAGTGTTGATCAAAAAACTGGAAGATCCGTATTTTACCTTTCCCTTTATAAAAAAAATCCATGACCAGTTCAAGCTCGATCCGGTGTTTTTTATCATGGCAGGCAAACGGAGTAAATTTGATAAGAATATATCCATGGGAAAGAAAGGGTACAGGAACCTGCTTTTGGATTTGGTAAAAAAATATGAAATAGGAGTACATACTTCTTACAAATCGAATTCGAAGATAGACATACTGTCCGGTGAAATTAACAGATTGAGTTTGGTTCTGGGAAAACCGGTACAAAAAAGCCGTCAACATTTTTTAAAACTACGTTTTCCTGAAACATATCGTAATTTGATACAATTTGGCATTAAGGAGGATTACACTATGGGTTATGCCTCCAGAACAGGTTTCAGGGCTGGTATCGCCAGTCCGTTTAATTTTTATGATCTTGAAAGGGAAGAAGAAACCGCGTTGAAAGTCTTTCCATTTCAGGTGATGGATGGAACCCTGAAGGATTATCTCCGGCTGTATCCGGAGGAGGCAATTCAGAGAATTCGCGAACTGATTGAAAAGGTCAGAAAAGTAAATGGCACCTTCATTAGCCTGTGGCATAATACTTCTTTTGATGATAATGGGGAATGGAAGGGTTGGAGAAAGGTTTATGAGGAGATGATTAAGTTATGTGTTAATGAATAAGAGGTTATACAATGGTCATTTACTCGCTGCCGCTCGCGTCATTCAGTGGTAATTCAGTGGTAATTCAGTAGTTATTAAGTAGTAATTCAAGCGAAGCGAATGATCAGGTTAATCCATCACCAGAATATTGATAAAGAAAAATGGGACCAATGTATCCGCCAGGCACCCAATGGGAATGTCTATGCTTTTTCGTGGTATCTCGACCGGGTTTGTAAAAACTGGAAAGCTCTCGTTAAAAATGATTATGAAACCGTATTTCCTTTAACACATGGAAAAAAATATGGCATTCAATACCTGTACCAACCCTATTTTGCCCAACAGCTTGGCATTTTCTCAAAAGGAAAGATAAATTCATCAACTGTAGAACAATTTTTGGATATTATTTCTGCCAGGTATAAATTTTTCGAAATTGTCTTGAATGTTTCTAACCCGGTTGATTCATCCAAATTTGAAAAAAAGAAAAACAGGACATTTGAGTTGGATCTGGCAGGCCCTTACAACAACATCTGGAAGCAATATTCGGAAAACACGAAAAGAAATGTTACAAAGGCGTTAAAGAATCAGATAATTATTAAAAAAGAGTCCAATATTGAGGAATTGATCGGTCTTTTTCGCGATAACCTGGGTAAAAAAATAAAGAAGATAAAAACAAAACATTACAATAATTTACGATCGGTAATGATTGAAGGATTAAACAGGAAACTCGGAGAGGTTTATGCGGCGTATGGAACAAATGGGAAATATTGTGCAGGAGCCTGTTTCTTGTTTTCAATGGATAGTTTTGTTTTTCTGTTTTCGGCTTCCTCTCCGGAAAGCAGGGAAAACGGGGCTATGTTTTTAATCATTGACAATTTCATTAAAACAAAAGCAGGAAGTAATTATCTTATTGATTTTCAGGGCTCTAATATTGATAGTCTGGCAAGGTTTTACAGGGGATTTGGTTCGAAACCTATGGAATACTTAAGCATCCGTCAAAATAAACTTCCATGGCCGGTAAGGGTGCTGAAAAGATAAGGTTTTTGATTTTGTCATTCGTCAATCATCTTTCATCCTTCACTTAATGCTATTAAAATCGATCTCCTCTTCCTGATCCACTTCAGTGATCCTGCCATTTTCGCATTTTAAGGTTCTGGCTGTAAATTTCTTAAGAAGGGTATAATTATGGGTTGCCATAATGACTGCCCGGCCGCTGTTACTGATTTCAAGGAGAATCTTGACGATCCCTTCTGATGTTTCAGGATCAAGATTGCCCGTAGGTTCGTCTGCAAGGATAATTTCCGGATCGTTCAATAATGCCCGGGCAATGACAACTCTTTGCTGTTCTCCGCCTGATAGCTGATGTGGCATCTTATATCCTTTATATCCAAGGTCGACTTTTCCCAAAACTTCTTCAATTTTATTTTTAATGGCCTTCTTGTCTTTCCAGCCTGTAGATTGCAATACAAATTCCAGGTTTTTATTAACTGACCGGTCAATTAATAACTGAAAATCCTGAAAAACAATTCCTAACTTTCGCCTGAGGTAGGGAACTTGTTTTCTCTTTATATGCCGCAGATCAAAGCCTACAACCTTTGCATCTCCTTCATTCAGCGGGAGTTGAACATTAATCGTTTTTATCAGGCTGGTCTTGCCGGTTCCAACCTTACCGATCAAATAAACAAATTCACCTTTGTCAACCCTGAAACTTACTTCCGATAATATTAGGCTGTCTTTCTGGAAAATAGAACAATTCTGAAATTCAATTATGGTTGAAAGTTTCATACGTAGTTCATTTTGTGGTTGTTTGTATCTCTCGGTCAGGCATTCTATGAGATAAGGCCTTCTTGATAAAGTCTCTGCCTTCAATATACTCAGCCTCAATGATATAATTTTCATCCAATGAGGTGAAAAGCTGATCAATCAGTTTGTAGGGAGAACCTCTTCTTTGTCTGCAAAAATACAATTTTTCGAACATCCTAACCGGAAAATTCAATTTAGTAATTAACAAACGAATGTTAATTAAAAAGAATACTAAAAAGAAATGAATACCGTTTTTTACTTAAATTTAGGCACAATTCAAAGTCGTCTTTTATGAAAATGCGCAGAGGGGTATTTATTATACATATTTTTATACTAACCGCTTCAGTTTCTTCACTTTTCGCACAGCAGTCCCATTCATTTGAGATACTGAATTCCAATTATGACAGGGCTTTGGAACTATTTGAGAAACAAAAATATGGTGCGGCTAAAAAACATTTTCAACAGGCTATTAAAGAATTCGGTGCAAGCCACACTGAATTAAAGACAAATGCTGAATATTTTTCTGCCCTTTGTGCAATTGAACTGTATCATGGAGATGCTGAATATTTGATGACAAATTTTATTGCCGACCATCCGGAAAGCCCCAGGGCGAAAAAAGCAGCGTTTGAGCTGGCAAAATACCATTACAAAAACAAAAAATACAGGAAAGCTGTTACACTGTTCGGGCAGGTTGACCGGTATCAGTTATCTGATGAAGAATTAGCGGAGTTTTATTTTAAGTCAGGGTATTCCTGCTTTATGAGGAACGAATTCGAAAATGCCAATTTGGCATTTTATGAGATAAAAGATATAAATTCCGATTATACCCCGCCAGCCATTTATTATTATGCACATATTGCATATATCCGTAAAAATTATGAAACCGCTCTTGAGAACTTTAACCGGCTTAGAAAGGACGAAAACTTCGCTCCCATTGTGCCTTATTATATTGTTCAAATCCTTTACGTGCAAGAAAAATATAATGAAATTATCGATTATGCACCTCCCTTATTGGAAAATGCCATTCCTAACCGGGCAACTGAGATTGCCAGGATCATCGGTGATGCATATTTTCAGAACAAACAATATGAAAAAGCTATTCCAAATTTAGAAAGTTATGCTGAAAATGCTAAAATCGTTTCAAGAGAAGACAGTTATCAATTAGCCTATTCGTATTACCAGTCAGGACAGTACGAAAAATCGACTGACCTTTTTAAAAAGGTTACCGGCAGAAAAGATGTTTTAAGTCAAAATGCATTTTATCTCCTTGCCGATTGTTATATCAAATTGGATCAAAAAAGCAAAGCACGGTTGGCCTTTTCATCTGCATCAAGAATGGATTTCGATAAATCAATAAAGGAAGATGCTTTGTTTAATTTTGCCAAAATTGCCTACGAACTATCATACTCCCCTTTTAATGAGGCTGTAGAAGCTTTTAACCAATACATCGGGACCTATCCTTATTCTGACCGGACGGATGAAGCTTATGACTTTCTGGTTATGGCCTATATGAGCACTCGTAATTATAAGGAAGCATTGAATTCATTGGAAAAAATTCAGGAAAAAGATAACAAAATAAAAAAAGCCTACCAGAAGGTGGCTTTTTACAGGGGATTGGAACTTTATAATAATTTAAAATATCAGGAAGCCCTTGATCATTTTGAAAAATCCCTTCAATTTTCCGAGTTTAACCCTGCTATAAAAGCCCGGTCATTTTACTGGTCAGGAGAAGTACATTACCAGCTAAAGGAATATGATGAGGCAGTTGGAAATTATAAACGGTTTATTCTCTCCCCGGGAGCTTTTGAACAAAATGAATATAAAATTGCTCATTATAACCTGGGATATACCTTTTTTAACAGAGGTGAATACCCGGAGGCCTCGAGATGGTTCAGAAAATTCGTATCCTATTTAAGGCAGTCACGTTCCAGGTTGTTAGGGGATGCTTACAACCGGATTGCCGACTGTTATTTTGTAGCTGCAGATTACCAGATGGCGATTGAGTATTACCAATATGCCATAGACATTGAAATTCCCGGCACCGATTATGCCTTATTTCAAAAGGCGTTTACACTCGGTCTGCTAAACGCACACAGGGAGAAAATCATTATTTTATCTGAACTAATGGATGAATTTCCCGGTTCAGCATATATTGATGATGCATTGTTTGAACAGGGTAAGTCCAATGTGTTTTTAGAAGATCCTCAACAAGCTATCCTGAAGTACCAGGTAATATTAGATGAATTTCCTGCCAGCAGTTATTACAGCAAGTCACTTGTGCAAATGGGTTTGGTATATTATAATGAAAATCAAAACCAGGAAGCGATAAAATATTATAAAAAGGCAGTTGAAGAATTCCAGGGTACACCTGAGGCAAGAAATGCCCTTACCGGGTTGAAAAATGTTTATGTTGATATGAATGATGTGGATTCTTACTTCTCCTACATAAGGAATTTGGGAGGAACTATTCATATCAGTGTGTCGGAGCAGGATTCATTAACATATATATCAGGAGAAAACCTGTATATGGCAGGCGAATGTGAAAGAGCGGTTGAAGCACTGACAACATACATTGAAAGATTCGGACAGGGAAGCTTCCTGTTAAATGCTCATTTTTATAAAGCCGAATGCGCGTTGAAACGGAATGATCTTCAGGTTGCCCTGAATTCATATAACTATGTCCTTTCCAAACCGAAAAATGCTTTTACAGAACCTGCCCTGTTAGTTGTTGCCGGTATAAATTTCGAATTCCGGAACTATGCAGAGGCGTTGGAAAAATATTTCCTTCTTGAGAATGTAGCTGAAGTTAAAAATAACATCCTGATTGCCAGAATTGGACAGATGAGGTGTTCTTTTCTGATGGAAAATTACAATAGTACCATTGAAGCTGCAAAAAAGGTGCTCGTCTCTGATAAAGTATCAGAGGAAATAATCAGGGAAGCATATTTTAAAATGGGAAAGTCATATTATGCTCAGGATGATCCTGAAAATGCAGGTGTGAATTTCCGGAGACTTTCAAAAGAAGTTAAGAGCCTTGAAGGAGCTGAAGCCAAGTACAGGATTGCTGAAATATATTTTCTTCAGAATAAATTCGATTTGGCTGAAAAAGAAATATTTGAATTTATTGATATGAATACTCCCCATCAATTTTGGATGGCAAAAATATTGATATTGCTGGCTGACGTTAATGTCAGAAAAAGCGACTTTTTCCAGGCAAAACACACGTTACAGAGTTTGATTGATTATTATAAAATTTCTGATGATGGAATAATCAAAGAAGCACAAAAGAAGCTGAATGATATCCTTGAATTGGAAAATTTCGAGGAGCAATCCGGTCAGGAGCAAAAAATTCAACAGCAAGAGGGAAAAGAAATACAAGATACCATTACAGGTCAATACTTATAACTCAACCAAATGAATTTGTTTAAATTTCTCGTGGTCTTAATAGGATGTGTTCATCCATTCTTCATCAGGATTGGTTTTGCGCAGGAATCGATCAGTAAAGAAGTCAGGGTGTTTAAACCCTATGAGCCTACTCTGTCTGATGCTTTTAAAGTAAATATCCTTCCTGTTATTGAAGACACTGTAGAATATTTAACCGATTTCGATTATTCAATTACCCCAAAAACTTTTATGCCGGAATATAAAATCAGGCCCATTCGCCCGGCAAAATTAGTCGGGGAACCGCTGGGAAAATTATATAATACATTGCTTAAACTAGGCATTGGAAGTTATGTTACACCTTACGCGGAATTATCCATCAATAGCTTAAGATCAAGAAAATACTCCGCGGGAGTTTTCGCGAAACATATTTCTTCTCGAGGTAAGGTTAAACTGGATAACGCCAAAAAAGTTTATGCCGGTTATTCCGATAACGACCTGCTGTTTTATGGGAAAAAATTTGTAGAGAATGCCGTTTTTACCGGCGACATCGGATTAAAGCATAATCTGGTGCATTTTTATGGTTATAACCCGGATATTATTACCGTATTGGATAAAAAAGATATTAAGCAAGACTTTTTGCTCCTGACCGGTCAAACGGGTTTTCAATCCACCCATAACGATTCGACGCTTTTAAATTACAATGTTTTCCTGAAGTATGATTTTTTCCGGGATCACTATAAAGGAGTTGAAAACAGTATTCAATTTCAGGGTTCGTTTGCCAGGCTGTTTAATAAGCAGTTCATGGGTACCGACATATCCCTGATGTACATCGATAAAAGCATAAATATCGATTCTACTTATAATGCTGTTGTGAATTTTTCTCCCTGGATTAGTAAGAAGACTGCAGAATGGAGCTTAAAGGCAGGAATTGATATTGCCTTTGATATAACCGGTAATCAAACTAAACCCTGGTTTTATCCAAAAGCAAAATTGCAGTTCAATATCGTTGAAAACTACCTCAGTACCTATGTCGGTATTGATGGTCAACTGGAGGTCAATCATTACCGGAAGATTGCCGGGGAAAATCCCTTTATTACCCCCGGTTTACACGTTAAAAACAGCAACCATAAATTAATGGTTTATGGTGGTTTTCTGGGGAACATTTCCTCTTCAACATCCTTTAAATTATCCGCTAAGTGGGAATTGGTTGAAGATATGTATTTCTTCTTAAATGATACGTTGTCTGTTTTGGGGAATCAATTTTACGCTGAATACGATGATGTCGAAGTGAAAAATATTTATGGAGAACTGGCTGCCAATCCGGATGAAAAGTTGTCTTTCGTGTTGAAAGGGAATTATTATAAGTATACAATGACAACACATGACAGACCATGGCATAAGCCAGCCTGGGATATTATTCTGTCAGCCCGCTATAATCTGAGAAACAAAATCCTTCTGAATGCTGATGTTGTTGCCGAAAGTAAAAAATATGCCAGGAATTACGGAACTCTCCTGCCAAATGAAAAAAAAATGGACAAGCTAATTGATCTAGGCCTTGGAATTGAATACCGATATACCAAAATCCTTTCAGCCTTTCTCAGGTTCTATAACATCACCTCGAGCCAATATGCAAAATGGAACGGGTATCCTACACAACGGTTCTTCCTGTTGGCTGGTTTTACTTATGCAATGTGAATAAAAATTGTTAATTATTTGTTAAAAAATAAGGAATATTGAATGCTTTAATTGCCTGAAAATCATTAAAATTTAGTATTTTTGTAAGGATAAATCGGATAATCGAGTAATAAAACTATATAGCTGTTAATCAAGTAATTACGAAACGTAATTAACGATTAAATTTATGCCTTTAAATCTTCACGTTTGAGAGTTGTCAGAAAAGGTGATATCCGGGTACATCTTCAGCCTTATAAATGTTTGATTTATCGAAGTATAGATTCATTTTTCGTGGATCTTAAAACTTTGCAAAACTTGTCCGCCAACTAGCGGAAACAAATTTTTTAGGAGTAATAGCATGGATGAGAAAAGGACAAATAATTCGAATAATGATTATTCTGCTGAAAACATTCAGGTGCTTGAAGGATTGGAAGCCGTCAGGAAACGGCCGGCCATGTTTATTGGGGATCTTAGTGTAAAAGGATTACATCATTTAGTGCATGAAGTAGTGGATAATTCAATTGATGAGGCATTGGTCGGTTATTGCAAGAACATTGAAATTATAATAAATAAAGACGGTTCAATAACGATTAAGGATGACGGACGGGGAATTCCAACCGATTATCATGAAAAGGAAAAGAAATCAGCCCTGGAGGTCGTTATGACCGTATTGCATGCCGGCGGAAAATTTGATAAGGAATCGTATAAGGTTTCCGGTGGTTTACATGGTGTTGGAGTGTCCTGTGTCAATGCCTTATCTTCTTATTTGCGTGCTGAAGTGCACAGGGATGGGAAAATCCATGTGCAGGAATATCAGTACGGTAAGCCAACTTCAGAGGTAAAAATAACAGGGGAAACGAACCGGACAGGTACTGAGATAACCTTTGAACCTGATAATTCCATTTTTAGTACAACTGATTTTAATTACGAAATACTTGCAGCCAGGCTCAGGGAATTGGCATTCCTGAATAAAGGTATTAACCTTTCCATTATCGATGAAAGAGAAAGTGCAGAAAATGGAAATGGGGAGAATGACACGAATTTCCGGAATGACCATTTCTATTCGAAGAAAGGATTAAAAGAATTTGTGGAATTTTTAGATGCTACCAGGGAAAAACTTATAGAGAACACTATATATATTGATACTATAAAGAATGAGGTTCCTGTAGAAATAGCCCTACAATACAATACATCCTTTTCAGAAAATGTACATTCTTATGTCAACAATATCAGTACCATTGAGGGCGGGACACATCTTGCCGGCTTCAGAAGGGGTTTGACACGAACGCTGAAAAGCTACGCGGAGAAATCCGGCATGACTGCGAAATTGAAATTTGATATCAGTGGTGATGATTTCAGGGAGGGTTTAACGGCCATTATTTCAATTAAAGTTCAGGAACCACAGTTCGAGGGTCAGACAAAAACCAAGCTGGGAAATTCCGAAGTGATTGGTGCAGTCGATCAGGCAGTTAGCACGTATCTTTCCAGCTTTCTTGAGGAAAATCCCAGGGATGCAAAGATTATTGTTCAGAAAATTATTTTGGCGGCCACGGCAAGGCATGCAGCCCGGAAGGCGAGAGAGCTGGTTCAGCGGAAAACAGTCCTCTCCGGTTCCGGCTTGCCGGGTAAACTGGCTGATTGTGCCGATACTGACCCGGCAAATTGTGAAATCTATCTTGTTGAGGGCGATTCGGCAGGTGGTACAGCCAAACAGGGACGCGACAGGCAATTTCAGGCAATTCTCCCATTGAGAGGTAAGATACTTAATGTCGAGAAGGCTATGGAACATAAAATTCTTGAGAATGAAGAAATCAAGAATATGTTTATGGCTCTTGGTGTGTCAATAGGAACCGAAGAAGATAGCAAAGCCCTGAATATGGAAGGTTTGAGGTACCATAAGATAATAATTATGACCGATGCCGATGTCGATGGAAGTCACATTACTACCTTAATCATGACTTTCTTTTTCCGGTACATGCAGGACCTGATTAAAAACGGAAATTTGTACATTGCCACACCTCCTTTGTATCTTATAAAGAAAGGTAAAACACAGCAATATTGCTGGTCGGAGGTAGAACGGGTAAAGGTTGTTAAGGAATTTGGACAAGGTAAAGAAAGCAGTGTTAATATTCAACGGTATAAAGGATTGGGCGAAATGAATGCTGAACAATTATGGGAAACCACCATGAACCCGGAAAAAAGAACATTACGCCAGGTAACCATTGAGAGCGCTGCAGAAGCCGACCGTATCTTTTCAATGCTCATGGGTGATGAAGTGCCTCCACGAAGGGAGTTCATTGAAAAACACGCCAAATATGCCAATATAGATGCATAAAATATGCTGAGCGTGCAAAAGTAAACAATGAGAAGCATTATACAGCCCTTGAAGCTGACAGAGGTGCCTTTACTCCGCAAGGCTTCGGATTTGGAACTCAGGGTGAAAGACTTGAGAAAATG
>JAUWBB010000331.1 GCA_030605195.1 Bacteroidota bacterium | reverse complement strand
TTTCGTCGAGGATTTCCTGGCAGGCATTTCCCCTGCCGTTTATCCGGAGCAGAATTTTAATCATTTCCCAATTTTAGGCATTTTAGGCATTTCTTTTATTAGGCATTTTCAATTTTAGGCACTTTAAACTTTAGGCATTTTAGGCATTTCTTTTATTTGGCATTTATTCCTCAATTAATTCCATCTCGTCTAAGAGATACCCTGCCCCGGCAAATTTATCGATAATAAAAAGGGCATAACGGATATCCAGGGAGATATTACGACATTGATCAGGATTAAACATCAGATCGCTCATCACATCTTCCCATGCCCGGTCGAAATTCACGCCAACCAGGTGCCCTTCTGCATTAAGAACCGGACTTCCGGAATTTCCGCCAGTTGTATGATTTGTTGCAATAAAACAAACCGGCATTTCCCCGTTTTGTCCATATCGTCCATAATCCTTTTGTTTATATAATTCTTTCAGTTTTCCCGGGACATCATAATCATAAATTTCCGGATTGTCTTTTTCTATTATGCCTTTCAACGTGGTATAATGCTTAAAATATACTGCATCGCCTGGAAAATATCCTTTCACTTTCCCATACGCAATCCGCAGTGAAAAATTTGCATCAGGATAGAAAATTTTATCTTTTTGCATTTCCATTTGTGCCGCCATATAAAGCCGGTTCAATTTACCGATCTCACGAGAAATCCTTGAATATTCGGGGATTACTTTCTCATAATATAATCTATTCACACTCACATTCAATTGAAATACAGGATCTTTTTTAAGTTTTTTAATGCGTGATCTTGAATAAGAATTTAAAAATTGCATGATTTTCGCCTCATCTGCAAAAATGGTTTTTCCGAATACATAATCGGCATATTTTGAGAAATCTCCTTTAAACCTGGTTTGTATGTTTTTCCAAATTCCCGGCTGAAACTTTTTCTCAACATTTTTTTCAAATAGTTGGCATAGGGTGATAAATAACTTTTTACCGGTTGGATCATCATAATCCTCGAAAAAATCGGAGGTTCTTTCTTTTAATCTTTCCAATTCTTTTTGAATTACCTCATCCGTTGTATCCTTTTCTGCCATGTTAACAAGGGTTTGAAAGGTTGCTGAAAAACTTACCACTTCGGCCCCTGTTCTTCTGAAAACCTCATTGATATAATCCCTTGCAAAACGATATTCCGCAAGTTCGTTATAAAGTGTTTCATACCCGGGGAGAATAAAACCGTACCTGTTTTGCCGGTCTTCATCGGAACTTGCCCAATCCCGGAACGTTTGTTCGAATATTTTTTTCTTCTGTATTGCATTCAACTTCTCCAGACCGCGGTTTTCACCAATCCACCTTTTCCATGAATTACTTATACCTGCAGCTTTTGCTGAATACTGGATCCTTACCTTTGGGCTGGTGGACATGGCAGCAATGATAATATCAAGCTTTTTCCCCCTGACCATGATAAACTCCGGGTTTATGACATTCGTAAGCATCTCGAGAAAATAGGACGGAACATATTCATAAGTACTCCCCGGATAACCAAAGATCATGGTAAAATCCCCTTCTTCGACTCCCTTAACGGAGATGGGGAAATATTTTTTTGGTATGTACGGAACATTATCAGGAGAATACTCTGCGGGTTTATTGTCCTTGCCGGCATATATCCTGAACAGGGAAAAGTCTCCTGTATGCCTGGGCCACATCCAGTTATCCGTATCACCTCCAAATTTTCCGATTGCCGATGGTGGCGCACCAACAAGGCGTACATCTTTATAAACCTCGTTAACAAACAGGAAGTATTGGTTCCCATGAAAAAACGGTTTAACCGAAGCCGTGTAATGTGTTCCTTCAATTGCTTCCTTCCTGATTTTGTCAATAGCCTCACGGATTCTTTTTCCCCTGGTTTTTTCATCTGATTCATCAGTAAGGCCGGATAGAACCCTGTCGGTAACATCATCCATCCTTACAAGGAAGGTTACAGTTAATCCGGGGTTAGGTAACTCTTCTTCCCCCGACATAGCCCAAAAACCATTTGTCAGGTAATCATGTTCAACCATGGAATGAGACTGGATCCTTCTGTATCCGCAATGATGGTTTGTGATCAGTAAACCCTTGTCTGAAATTAACTCGGCAGTACATCCTCCACCAAATATCATCACTGCATCCTTCATGCTGGCCTTGTTTATGCTGTAGATGTCTTCAGCAGTAAGTTTAAACCCATTTTCCTGCATGATTTTTATGTTGTATTTTTCAATCAGCAGGGGAATCCACATTCCCTCATCAGCTAGCAAAAAAGTAAGTCCTGTAACAAAGAAGAAAATGAGTAGGGTAAAGATTTTTTTATTCATGGTAGATTGATATTATTTAACTTATGTTGCCAGTTGCGCGTTACAAGTTGCAGGTTAACGGACTTATGATTAGCGCAATGGTTTGTTCATTATCATTCTTTTGATAATCAAAGTGAAGATTGTGTCCATAATCAAAAGACAAACTCTTGTTTCTCTCAACTCTTTTAAAATTATTCTCATCTTATGAATAAAATCCTTATGAGATTTTGCTCCCTGTACTTCATCATAATTGAATGCAGGAGAAGTTCCGCATCTTACCAACTAACCTGTAACGTGATTTCCTGCTTTTGTTTACATGATGTCAGGTGTTTCCACCTGACATTGAATACCGGAGTAATTAATATCTTGCCATATCATTAACTGTCGGATGGAAACATCCGACAGCATCGTACATTTTAAGCATTTCCCAATTTTAGAACTTCTTTAATTCAGAATACAACCGCTGGACAGGCAATCCCATCACGTTAAAATAAGATCCCTCAATCTTTTCAATTCCTATATAACCTATCCATTCCTGGATTCCATACGCCCCGGCTTTGTCATATGGTTTGCACTTTTCCAGGTAATATTCTATCTCCTGGTTGGCAAGGTTTGAAAAATAAACATCGGTGCTGGCAAAAAACGAAACTTCTTTTTCCAATGTTTTTATACATACTCCTGTAATGACCAAATGTTTATTTCCTGACAGCTTATTTAAAATTTCCCTGGCATCATGAAAATCTTTCGGCTTATCAATTACCTGTTCTTCACACCAAACAATCGTATCGGCGGTTATCAGAAGATGGTTGTTTCTTAATTTATCTGTAAAAGTTTGTGCTTTTCGCCTTGCCAGAAAAACAGGGATTTCTTCACAAGAAAGATGCGAGGGGTATTGCTCATCTACATCATTTTTCACCCAAACTTCAAATTCAATCCCAAGACCTTTTAGCAAATATTGCCTTCTTGGCGACCGGGATGCCAGGATCACTTTCTTCGTATTAATGTTTTCCAAAGGGAACAAAACTTATTTTTCAGAATGTTTTGTTAATGATATAATCAGCTACGAGAGAATACAGAACACCTAAAAGCATAGTTATTTTGTATAAAGAACTGGCAAAGTGGTAGTCTCTCCCTGAATCAGCTTTTATTATTCTATATATAATAAACAAATAAGGAAGAATCAGGGTAATCATCAGATAGATGAGTGTTATAAGGTCGGTCAAATACTTTACATAAACCAAAACAAGGCAAGCAATGATAACAAAAGTTAATAAGACAATTTACAATACCCGATAGTTACCAATAATTTCTTTCCCCATAGTATTTTGCGATACTTTTTTAGCCTTATGGATTGGCTCCGTAGTACTTAATCCAATAGAAATACATTGATCGACACATGATAGCACATGAGGCAAACAGA
>JAUWBB010000185.1 GCA_030605195.1 Bacteroidota bacterium | reverse complement strand
CAATTTTCTCGGTCCTGAAAAAACCGGTGCCCTCATCAATCCGGGCATTCAGGTATCCTCCGAATTTCGAGTAATTGTATTCCTCGGTGTTCACTGGTTGATTGTCCTCGGCTTCCCACTCTTCTTGAAGCTGTTCAAGCGAGAATATCTTACCTTCCCAGTCCCCCAGGTTATACTGTCCGAATTCATCAACAACCGGTATATCACCAAGGTACTGATCTCCCGGGTCTTCTTTTGCTAGGGTCACAGAACGCAGCTTCATGACCGGGTCACCGATGGGAGCAAGCATCCTGATACCGATCGAGTCCACTCCACTGAGAGGGCTCCTTTGTCCGGACAGGTTGATCCATCCTGTATACCTGGGTTGGTTGTAGGTTGCTGCCAGATCACTCCTGGCAGCGGGTAGTTCCCTGTAAAAGCGCATGGGGATGGCAAGCCTGTTCCATCCGTTCGGGGTGTAGCTCATTACCCGCAGCTCATTGTATTCCGTCTCGGTCGTAAAGCCCACATGAAAGCGCTGGGGCGTAGTGATCATGAATTCCAGGACAACATATTCATACCCGTCCCAGTCCGACGGGAGCCCCGGTGCTATGTCCGCCAGTGCGAACTTCCGCCCTGAGACTTCCATATCACTGTCAAAGCGGATCTCAACATAGTCGCGCTGACAGGAGAAAAGGGATATCAGGATGATGAATAAAAGTCCTCTGAATCCGGTTAAATAATTTATTTTCATGGTTTACTATTATTAACCATTAATGAAAATCACTCATTATCCACAACCAGCGGCCCGAGGGAAATATCCATATCTCCTTCCAGTTGTAACAATTCTCGGCGGGCCAATACGGCTCATCCCGGTTAAAATGGGTCTGAACACCCACCGGAAGGCCACCTACAAGGTTTCCGCTCATGGCACTGTATTGTGCTGCGTAGCGGTATCCTTCCCCGTACATCAGGCTCTGGTTGAAGGGATTCATTCCCAAATGCCAATCAAGCGCTTTGTAACTCAAAACCAAGAGATCCCGGTCTTCAAGGTATCTGGCAATAGTTGCCAGCCCTTTTACTTGTGATAAAGTGGCACCACTATTTCCCCTAAACATTGTCCATGTAGGAAATCTTTTTAAATAATAGCGGTCATTCAGCCGGACTCCATTTTTTATCTGTTCCTGCGAAACCTCATCCCCTGCTTTCAACACATAGGTTCCGGGCTGTTCAAATTCACTGAAATCCAGCACCTGAAATGTTCCCAGTGGTGTTTCCTTTTCCGCGATGGATTTCTGCAGAACCGTTTCATTTGAAGTCACATCAACCAGGCTAAACCTTCTCGCTGAAAGGTCTGAAGCAAGGGCTGTCTTGGGGAAGCCGGCTGCATATCCCACGTGATTATAGGCAATATAACCGGGGGCAACATTCCAGCCTTCCATGCTTTCCATACCGGACAACTGTTGTGATTCGAGTACAGCTTTTTGAGACCACTCATATTCCAGTGTGTTCTCGTAGGACCCTTTCATTTGCATATCGGGAAGCTTCTGGCCCATAATAAAGTTTGTCAGGCCCATAGATAAAGCCAGGATAAAAATTGCTTTCTTCAATAACGGATTCATTTTATTTGTTTTAAACATTTAAGAATTTTTACAGTTATACAGAGAATCCAAAGACTACTGATTTGAAAGAATAACAGGAGTTCGACAGAAATCAATAATGCTAATGCCATTGATTGATCGATAATTATAAATTCTGCTTATATCGAACTCACGTTAATTAATATTTGAATAATAATTACACCCGTATTTGATACCTTTCTTACTAGCAAACATATGGTCTAATATGCTACCGCTCAAACCAGATCGGGCTTGACCAAGCTAATTCGTCATCAATGGCCTGGATCCGGACATAGTACCAAAGGGTCTCGGCATCAGTTGACTGAGTGTCTGTCCAATCCAACTCGATCTCCTTCTTGCCTGGTTCCAATCGGTATACGGGTTTGTTGTTACAGAATATTATAAGTTCCTTAATATCACGCATGCTGGTTGCCGTTACATTAATATTAATGGATCCCCGAGGGTGTTTGACTCTATCGCCCATTATTGCTTCGCCCGATTTCACAAACAGACCGGTCTCCAACGTCCTTGATCTTCTTATAGTGACTGTGGACCAGAACACTCTTCTCCGCTGAAACATCATACAAGAGGTCTCCAGCCTTCTTTTTTTGCAAGTGATTCGCGGGCTGTCAACCATAACCGCCCTTCAGGATCAAATATAATCTCCGGTCGCATAAGCAAACCTTCATGGTTAAGTACATCTTCAGACATTTCCTTTGGTGCAAGAAGGTTCCCGTTATCTACCCTTGCGACAACCACTCGCTGCTCTCTCAAATAGTTGATACTGATACCATCATACGACTGCGCCTGCCATCCAGACCTGATTCCCATACGTTGCCAGGCTGGGGTGGCGCTCGATCCGGGGATCTGCTGTCAGTTGTTGTCCAGGCTGCCATTTGCCATCATGGTATTGTGCAACATAGATATTCGACTGTTTATCGAAAAAGCAATCCCATGCTACATAGATCTTCCCGTTCTCGGTAGCTGCGATGGATGGATTGTAGCTATTCGCTTCGGCAGTCGAGAGATGCAGACAAGGCCCTGCCTTGTCTGCATCGACCCACGAAGCATAGATGCCACGTGCAGCCCCCGCGTTAGATTCCCAAACAATACACGCTCGCTTTCCCACCACAACCACAGAGGGTGATAGGTTGGCATTGCCTTCGCACTCGATAAACTGACACGTTGTCTCTCCGGGAGAGGAAGAGTTGATGAAGGCATAAGCGATACGCCAACGATCCTTTTGCTCTACAGGGAAAGCAACTATGCATCCCCTCTCAGTCTCAACAACAGCAGGTGGGCCAATACCCGTTAGTTCCGGTGGCTCCAATATGCATATCGCTTTGGGATTTTTGCTCTCCAGACGATAAACTCCGATGAAACGCCGTGGTATCGGGCGTTCGATCACTGCCATCCATACATGACAAGCCCTGTCAGCAGACAACACAGGAAAATCTTGAACATGCGTGGGCCAGGAAATCTCAGAAATCGGGGCAGCCGGACTCTCAAATGAAGTAATAAACAATATCACTGGTATAAGAACCAGCAACAAATTCAGTTTTTTTACGTTCATAACAGTACCTTATTAAGTGTTTAGAATAGATTAATTATCTTACTTCCATTCATTTTCAGTATTAAAGGGCACCTCTAAAAACCTATTTTTTTTTGGCGCCATTGTTTGACACAAATCTAATTCGATTTTTTCTAAAAACCAAATTTTACACTCCCCCCTTATTTGTCTAATTATCAGTTTGTTGTACAATTCTGGTTTTCACGAATGGGCATACCTATTCCATGGCAACAACTAATTTTAATTGAACACAACGACAAATAGTGATTGCCCATCGTCTTTTTCGGTAAGCAACTCTTCTGTTGCTTGTGACCACGAAGTAGCACCGTAGGTAATCGTGAACGGAAGCATCGGTAACTTTGTACTTTTCAATTAGTTTGGTTTTTACATCAGCTTTAACATGGTTTTTATACCCGTAATAAGTTGCATTGTTTTTCTTTGTCCAACGGGCATCAATATCTTTTTGGCAAAGCTTGTGTGGCTTTTCCTCCCATTTCTCCGGAGCTGTTCCGGTTTCTTTTATATGCTTATTTTCTTCACGGGTATTGCGTTGGTGTGGTGCTTCCATCCGCCAAGGCGGACATCCACCATTTTTCCTTCGTTGGCAAATACACCTGATGCATCAAGTGTTTAATTGAGTTTTTGAAAGGGATCACCAAGTTTAGTAAGCTTTTCCATTAAAATATGATCCCAAACCATACCTATTTTTTCTTAATTTGTAATGGGGTGCCATAGTTTTAATCCTAAATCCAGCTTCGGAAGTTTTTCCGGGCTTATTTCTTTCCATGCCAGGATTGCCGCACCAAGGGCGCTGGCGTTATCTACCTCTGATGTATATACCTTTCTATCGGGATATTTGGTCTCAATGATTTTTACAAAAATCTCGTTGCGGGCAAAGCCTCCTGATATATAAATATTCTTTTATTGATCATCTTTGGCAAGAACCAAATCAAATGATTCAATACTCATCCTTGTTAAGTCAATCATAAACTTATGATAGGTTTCGTTATATGATTTGAATTGGGAAAGATCCACCGAAGCATCTTTAAAATCAGGAGGTACTCCGTCTTTGAAAAAAAAACTGACATTGTTGAATCTCTTCTCTAATTCAAAAATCAAGAAATGATCAACTCCAATTGGTAAACAACTTGCAATTGCTCATCAAATAAAAGAATTTTCTTATTCGTTTTCCCTATGTCAAATATTGCGATTACTTTCTTCATTGATATATAGCTACCTGCGTTTTAAAACATCTGATTCGTACTTCTGAATTTCAGCGATATAATCTTCTCCTGCCGGTACATTGTTTTTTATACAATAGTAATCCCACACAGCCCCGAACGGTTTTGATTTCATTATTTCGAGCATAGCCAGTCGTTCAAAATTCTTGCCGGTTTCTTCATATTCCATGAGTCGTTCAGTGGGTTCCAGGAGTGCAAAAAAAAATTCCTGCTGGACTGCCCGGGCACCAACCCCGTAGGCGCCAATTCTGTTTAAACTGGCATCGAAAAAGTCAAGGCCAATATTTACCCGGTGAAGTACATTTGCCCGGATGATCTCATGAGCAATCAAAAGAATTTCGTCGTTGAAAGTTGCTACATGGTCGCTGTCCCAACGCACACCACGGGTCAGGTGTAACAGCAACTCATCAACGAATTGCAGGCAGGCTGAAATTTTATCACCTACTTGTTCCGTAGGATGAAAATGGCCGTTATCCAGGCAAATGAGTATATTGTTTTTGATTGCATATCCTAAATAGAAGTCATGTGAACCAACAACCATAGATTCCGAACCAATGCCGAACAGTTTGCTTTCAACCGCATCTTTCAGATATTTTTCAGGATATTCATCTTCAAAAATCTCATCTAACGATTTTTTCAGCAAGGAACGATGTCCGTAACGGTCTATGGGAGTGTCTTTTGAACCGTCGGGAATCCATGTATTATGAACACACGGTTTTCCAAGCTGTTTTCCCATTTCGGCACCGATTGCCCGGCATCGTTTTACATGCTCGACCCAGAATTTACGGTATTCCTCATTCTTGCTTGATAGTGTATATCCTTCGTCAGCTTTTGGATGTGAAAAACAGGTGGCATTAAAATCCAGACCCATATTTCGCTCTTTTGCCCAATCGATCCAGCCCTGGTAATGTTTTACTTCGATTTGATCGCGGTCAATAAATTTTTCACCAAATTCCCCATATATTGCGTGCAGGTTAAGGCGTTGTTTTCCGGGAAGTAAAGACATAACTTTATCCAGGTCCTGGCGTATTTCTTCTATTGTGCATGCCTTACCAGGATAATTACCGGTAACCTGGATACCCCCGCCTTCAAGTTCGGCATCAGGTTTTTCAAATCCGCCAACGTCATCGGTTTGCCAGCAATGCAAAGAGATGACTACATCTTCCATCTCCCTTAGTACTTTATCCGTTTCAACATCAATTGCTGCATATTGCTCTTTGGCAACTTGGTACGCTTTTTTTATTAATTCATTATTTCCCATGATTTTATTGTATTTTAATTAACGATATTTTTTTAACTAAGATTAACGATGAAGATTGACAATATGAGTATGATGATTCCGATAACCAAAACCATCATAGTCTTCCTGCTGACTCCTTTCCATTCTTTTAAAAGAATTCCCCAAATATTACTGAACGAAATATTTAATGCCATCAGGATACTCCATGAAAAAATAGCAATATTTGCCGGCAACATGCTTTTCCCCATCCCATAAAAGTGGAACTGGAGAAACCACAGCAAGCCGGCAAGGAAAGTAAAAAAGAGATTATTCAATAAAATTCTGCCGGGGACTGATACATAATCGTTGATGGTTCTGTTTTTAATATTCAAATAAATGCAGTAAACAAAGTTTGTAAAGAATCCACCGATAAGAATAAAAATCAGTGTTGGATTGCTTTGAAAAAGAGGATTCGTTCCATATTTCAATGCCACTTCATCAATTGGTTTTCCTGCTTCAAACCCATAACTGAATGCGGCACTCATTACACCGGCAAAAACGGAAATCAGCAAGCCCTTTTTAAGGGCAAATTCTTTCACAGCAGCTTTTAGTTCTTCTTCGTTTAATCCTTTGTTTTTAAGGGAACCTGCATAACCGATAATCGCAATACCGGCAATACAAACTGCAACCCCCACAACCATCAATATCCCGGCCGTTGTTCCAAACAGGGTTTCGCCTGCAACAATTGGAGGGATAAGGGTTCCAAATGCAGCGCAGAAACCAAGGGCAATACTTTGTCCCAAAGCCACACCAAGGTAACGGATACTTAAACCGAATGTTAGTCCGCCTACTCCCCATA
>JAUWBB010000047.1 GCA_030605195.1 Bacteroidota bacterium | reverse complement strand
TACTGACTTATAAATTTCCTTCTTAAATTACGCAAATGACCCTATACATATTTGTTCTTTTCTATCTTCAGTAACCCATATGGGTAAAGCAGTTCCCCAGAATCTAGACCGGGACAGGTTCCAATCGACCAAATTTTCAAGCCATTTACCAAATCTTCCGGTACCTGTTGAAGGAGGTTTCCAGTTTATGGTTTTGTTCAGTTCCATCATCCTCTCCTTCAATGCTGTTGTTTTAATAAACCAGGAATCCAACGGATAATATAGTATCGGTTTGTCGGTCCTCCAACAATGCGGATAGGAGTGAACATGTTTTTCAATCCTGAACGCCTTATTTTCCATCTTCATCTTGACGGCAATATCCACATCTACAGCAGGATCCTTTTCAGACAAGCCCTCATCATACTGATTCTTAACATACCGGCCTGAAAATTCACCAACTCCATCAACAAATTTCCCCTGTTTATCCACCAAGGTGAGTGAGCCTATACCATTTTCCCCGGCAATTTTAAAGTCATCCGCCCCAAAACTGGGAGCGATATGAACGATTCCTGTTCCTTCTTCGGTTGATACAAAATCCCCGGTAAGAACCCGGAATGCATCACCATATTCCGGCTGCTGATAGGGAAATAGTTGTTCATACCTGATTCCTTCAAGATCAACCCCTAAAAATTCAGCAAGAATTTTGTAAGGAACCCTCTTGTATCCTTTCTTATATTCTTCAAATTTAAGGTCTTTGTTCTTTTCAGAAAAGTAAAAACCGAACCGGTCTTTTGCCAGTATCACTGTAACGGGCTCTCCGGTATATTGATTAAATGTTTTTACTTTCAAGTAATGGATGCCCTTTCCAACAGCAAGGGCTGTATTCGAAAGCAAAGTCCACGGTGTGGTTGTCCAGGCAAGGAAATAAAGATCAGTATCTTGTTCTTTAAATAAAAATTCGGATTGTCCGTTTTTTATAATTTTAAACTGTGCAACAACGGTTGTATCTTTTACATCCTTATAGGTACCCGGTTGATTAAGTTCATGTGTGCTTAACCCGGTTCCGGCTGCAGGAGAATAGGGTTGAATGGAATAACCTTTATATAAAAGCCCTTTTCGATACAATTTGTTCAATAAATACCATAGGGTTTCAATATAGCGGTTATCATAAGTGACATAAGGATCATCCATATCGATCCAATAGCCCATTTTTCGTGTAAGGTCTTCCCATACGTCGGTATATTTCATTACATTTTTCCGGCAGGATGCATTGAATTCCCCGATCGATATCTTATCCCCGATATCTTCTTTTGAAATCCCTAAACTATCTTCAACACTAAGTTCCACCGGTAACCCATGAGTATCCCAGCCCGCTTTTCTTTTCACATAAAATCCCTGCATGGTCTTATACCTGCAGAAAATATCTTTTATTGTTCGGGCCATAACATGATGAATGCCCGGCATACCATTTGCCGAAGGAGGTCCTTCATAAAACACAAAAGCAGGTTTGCCTTCCCGGATTTCAAGGCTTTTATGAAAAGCATTATTTCTGTCCCAGGTTTTAAGAACCTCTTTATTGATTTTTGAAAGATCAAAATCTTTATATTCCGGGAATTTTGTTGCCATCTAATCAGATTGATATAAGGATTTACCTGGGAAAAATAAGGTCACAAAGATAAATTAATGAATATTAAAAAGCAAGAGGGAATGGTTTCCGGTTTTCAGCCGAATACAATTCGGCTCTACAATTTTTTTCCTAAATGCAGTTGAACCAATTTGGCAATGTATTTACCAATCACGTCAAACTCAAGGTTCACAACCGTACCTGCCTTTATTTCATGAAAATTGGTTACGTCATAGGTATATGGGATAATGGCTACCTGGAATGAATTATCCCGGGAATTAACCACGGTCAGACTTACACCATTCACCGATATGGACCCTTTTTCCACTGTAATATTCCCTTTTGCCGTGTCGTATTCAAAGGTAAAATACCAGCTTCCTTCGGCTTCTTTAACTTCAGTACATACCGCAGTTTGATCAACATGTCCCTGAACCAGATGCCCATCCAGAAGACTGTCTATTCTAAGACTTCTTTCAAGATTTACCTTATCGCCGATCGATAACAATCCCAGGTTTGATTTTTCAAGTGTCTCCCTGACAGCAGTTACCGTATATGTATTACCGGTTTTTTTAACAACGGTTAAACATACGCCATTATGAGAAACGCTCTGATCGATTTTTAATTCATTTACAAATGAACACTCCATGGTAATATGGAGATTTTCCTGTTCTTTTTCATGCTTTACAACCTTTGCGGTTTCTTCAACAATTCCGGAAAACATTGTTTAAAATTTTAAGGGTGAGTATTTTTCGCGAAGATAGATATTAAAATTATCAATGCATCACCTGAATGTTCTCATCAATTTCTTTATTATTTGCCATCGCCACAGCTGCAGAATGGATAAAGGAATGATTTAAAATCCAGTTTATTGCATCCTTAAAGGTTGGCTCCTTCTCTTTTTCATTAGCGTATGGTCCACCAGAACAGGTTTTCATTGCAACAATCCCAATGTTATTTTTTTCGGCTTTTATTAACTCCGTCTCCAGTGCTTTCTGGTCGTAGTTATACTCATGGCCTGAATTTGAATGAATAAAGGAACCCTTATGCGTATAAGGAATCATAACAACGTCATAGAATTTCTTCTCATTCATTGACTTAAGTAATTGAATTTGATTACTATGAGAGGAAAAACCACATGCACGAATCACTCCCTTTTTCTTTGCTTTCTGAAAAAATTCAAGTACTGCTTCATGGTGTATGATTTCTTCTGAGCTGGCTCCATGAACAAGTAAAATATCAAGGTAATCGGTTTGTAGTGCCTTCAGGCTGGCCTCCAGAGATGAATCAAGTATTGAACTAATTTTCTTAAAAGCATTATTTGTTTTAAGTTCCTCACCTTTTTCTCTTAACCGTATTCTGGCTTTTGTTTGAATTACAATGTCTTTCCGGATATCTTTTAACACATTTCCCACCATAACCTCATTCTGACCGTTAAAGTATGATCTGCCTGTATCAATAAAGTTGATACCTGAACTCAAGGCTCTTCTGACCAAAGATGGTTCATTAGTTCGTGAAGCTCCGTAACAAAGGGTTGTAACCTCCAGACCGGCCTTCCCCAAAATCCTTTTCCCGGGAATATTTTGAAAATTAAATCCTGCATATAATTTATCATACAAAATCCCTGCTCCAAGGATTCCCAGGGATGATTTTTTAATAAATTCTTTTCTGGTGATGTTTGTTTTTCTTTTTTTCATTTCCGGGAAAAGATTTAGATATTAGTTTTTCTTAATTTAATATTCTCAAAATAGGTGATAATTTTCCGTAAAATATCAAATAGCAAGGCAAAGTACATAACGATAGTGGTCAGCCAGATGAAAAACAGATTAAACCAAATGGTTTCAATATTGCGCTCATTAATTATTTTAACAGGAGAGAACAAGTGGGCTCTTCCAATGTTTGATTCAGGATACATGAAGATGGGGTCTTTCTTCCTGATTAATTGATCTTCATCCTCATAAATTTTTATTAATTCATTCCGGTTTGTTACAATGTCGGCTATTTTTTTGTTATAAAATTGTTGTTTAAATTTAAAAACCCCATCGTTACCCAACGAGTCGGTTAAACGTTCAAATAACCGGTCTTTTCTGGCGTTGGCTTCCAGGGCAAGTTCGTTGAACTGCATTTTGACATAATAAAAAAAGCCGTTGGTCTCTTCAGCAATTTCCGGGTTGAAGTTTTCACACGTCAAATTCTGTACATGTTCAAAAGGTGGTAAATCGTACAATTGGGGTAAACGGCTCAACTCATTTTGGACAATTTTAAGATTTTCAATTATTTGTTCAGGGTTTATATTTTCTTCAATGTTTCTTTGGCATTCATCCAGCTTGGTTTCCAGATTCGGGATCCAAAAAGAAGTATAGTAACCCGCGGTACTGGTTGTTTGTTCAAAATCATAAAAAAGCTTTTCAAATTTGTTGTTTTTAAACTGTTGTACGAGCATTGCCTCGTATGCCCATCTTGTAGTCATAATATCACCAACAATGGGAACATAATGTTTATTGGCCATGTTCTTATGCAGATCGTCAAAATGGATCATGGCTCCTCCCAGTAAAAGTTGTGGTACCAGAATTAATGGGATTAGAATATATATCGAAACAACCGAGTCCAATCCTGAAGAAATGTTTAGGCCCACCATATTACCAAAGCAAGCAGTAGCAAACAGGATGGCCCAATAACTAAATATCATTCCTTTTATCTCCAAAATGGTATTTCCAACAAGAACAAACGAAAGGGTTTGAATAGCTGAAAGGGCAAAGAGATAAACAATTTTAGAATTCAGATAACTAATCCGGCTCAGATTTAAAAATGATTCTCTTTCCAGAATTTTCCGGTCTTGGACAATTTCTTCAGCACTAACCGTTAAACCCATAAACAAAGCAACAACAATCGACATAAAAAGATATACCGGAAGATTTTTATTGTCTCCAAATATATAATCACCGCCAGAAATATATTTTGAAAAATAGCCAAGTATAAAGGCTAAAAGGGGTGCTTCCAACAGATTTATCACCAAATTTTGTTTGTTTGTTAGTTTAGCTAACAAATTCCTTATGCTATAGGTTACGAACTGTTTATTCGTCCCGGGAATTTTGAAATTGCTTTCCGGAAGATCACCTGTTTTTTCCTCAATAGTAATTTTCGATTCAATTTCTTCCTTATACGTGTGATACCATTTTCCCGGTGATATTTTTCGCTTCTGAACCGGGGTCCCGAAATCGTCTATTTTCTTTGATTCTACAATATGAAGTATTTGTTCCGGATTGACATTGCCGCATCTGGGGCATTCGCTTTCAGCAGCATTTACCTGGGCATTGATTTTCTTGAAATATACAACCGCATCAATTGGATTGCCTGTATAGATTGGGTATCCGCCTTTATCAAGAATCCATAACCGGTCAAACATTCTAAAAATATCAGAGGAAGGCTGATGAATATTGGCTATCACCAATTTCCCCTTTCTAACCTGATCTTTCAGCAAATGCATCACTTTTTCCGAATCGCTTGAAGACAATCCTGAAGTGGGCTCATCAATAAACAGCACATATGGTTCACGTAACAGTTCCAAACCTATATTCAACCTTTTTCGCTGTCCGCCACTGATGAATTTATTTAACGTATTACCAACTTTAAGGTGCTTAATTTCCTGTAGATCGAGGTCTGCAAGTATTTTTTCAACGCATTGTACGATTTCTTCCCTTGTATAGTCACTGAAACATAATTTGGCATTATAATATAAATTCTGAAAAACGGTCAGTTCTTCAATCAGTAAATCATCCTGTGGAACAAACCCAATTAATCCTTTAAGCTTATTTTTAAATTTATAGAGATCGTAACCATTAATTTTGATTTTACCATTGTTTGGAGGCAGCTTTCCATTCATAATATTAAGCAGGGTTGTTTTTCCAACGCCACTGCCACCCATGATTCCCACCAAATGCCCTGAATGTTCTTTAAAACTAAACTTGTGAATACCATTCTCACTTTTCCTAAACCTGAACTCAACGTCTTCGCCGGTAAAAACAATTTTTGTTGTTACCTCTGTCTCCATAAATTTATTTACAATATCACTATAATAAATTGATTCAATATTTGGACCTTTTATTATGGCTCCGGTTCCTAAAAAATAAGCCCTTTCAGGCACAATTTTGTGCCCCTCCAGATACAAGTTTAGTTGACCAAAATATCTGAATACTAACGAATGAATACTATTTATGTACAGAACATTGATTTGACCATAAAGATTTTCCTTGAAAATGTGTTTTCCCTTTGATGTCGCTGCTTTATGTTTTTCCCCCGACATAAACCAGGCAATAGTCTCCGACCATTCCTTTATCTGGTTATCAATAACAAGCACTTTATCTTTTTCAATATGTTTCATAGTCGTTTCCAGGATAAATGCTTTAATATTGCTGAACTCCGAGTCTGAGATGTTGAACGTTACTGCCACCGTTTTTACAAAATCAAGTTCTTCGGGTGTTACTATATTATCTTCATTAATAAATTCAAGAAGCTGAAGAAATACAATGATGCGTTCATCTCTTAAAAGTTCCTTCTTGATTTGCCGGCAGACATTTGTTGTTTGAAAGGAAATAATGGAAATATTTTCAGGAAGGTCAACATTTTCGGAGCCTCTAAGTTCCCGGTGGTAAAAGTCCAGGTAATTATCAAAAACCTTCAGGTACTCTAAAAGCAACTCACCGTCGAGATAGCGTCGTAAATAGGTCTCCACAATTTTTTTTCCTCGTTGGGAAACTCCATCAACATTCATGGTCGCAACAATGGTAAACAAATGAATCAATGCATTTAGAATGGATTCGCTCATTTATTTATGGATAACAACAAACAAATACAAAAATAAAATTATAAAAAAGCCTACACAAAAATGTGCAGGCGTAACTAATTCTTGTGCCAGGATAAAAAAAGATTGAATGTTAAAAGCTGTTATACGTTATAAGTTAAAAGTTATAGGTTGTTTGGTTATAACGTATAATTATAACAAATAACCTGAATATAAAAAAGAGCCTTTTAAAAACTGTCCGTAGGACTCCTATGGAGAATAGTTTCGTGCAACCTAATTCTAATGGAAATTATTAAATACCTTATGAAACAATTTTATCCCTGACGGATTCAACGGCTAACATTATGGCCTCAACCTGTTGCTGGGTAAGGCTTTCATCGATCGAATCATATACTTTCTTAATCAGGCCCAGATCCTGGAGCAATTCGGAAATGGCTTTATCATCTTTATATTCCTGCAAAATATTTATAAGTTTATCAAGGGAAGATTTTTGCTCATGAATAATTTTTACAATGTTATAATTATGATAAACACTGGTTGAAACATGGGTGGTTAGATATAGTGCTTCAATCCAACTCCCTGCAACAATCATAAGGGAAAGGTTCGACCTTTTATCCTTCTGTAAATATTCATAAACTTCATAAAAAGAATTGGTAATAATATCCACCCATTTTTCCTTGTTGTCAATATTTTCTTCTACCTCTTTTACCAGGTCCTCATTATATATAGCCGAGATTCCCAAATCGTCCGTAAGTTTTTTTGATGCTTCCAGCAACAGCATTACATCCTGTTTCATATGATAAGTGCTGGCATAACTTAAATCTGCGCCATAGACCCCGAGATTTAATGCCTTACTCTTTTCAGTAAAATACCTGTCCGCGTTTTCAGCCGGGTTTGATATGCCAATAATATAGGATATTCCTATCTCATTGAGCATATTAGTTACTTCAAAAGAAGTTGGTAAGGGATAAACAATTTCCTCAACTTCCTTTTGGATAGCCTCTTTTACAATGGGCTTAAAGAATTTCGTTTCCCTTTCAGCTTTATCCTTTATTGAACTTTTACAGGCTCCGGCAAGTATTAGCGTAATTAGGATTACCGCTAAACGAATGACAGGTTTTAATGTTCCAATGTTTTTCATTGATAATGCTTTTTTAATATTAATAAGTCCTAAATACACAACAAAATTAACCCTTATGACCACGGAAAAAACAGGTATAACAGAATTGGATCAAATGATAATTTCTCCGCGTATTATTTCCACGATGCTTTTGATCTTAAAAACGATCTCCCTTGAAATAACCGTATGGTTCTTACTTGCCTTAATCACCTGATTCACCGTATCTATTTCAAAATCTCCCTTATCAAAATAAATTTCAAATTCATCAAAATATTTTTTTAGAACCTTTAGCATTCGCAGATAATATACCACCATAGGGTCGTCATAATAATTTTTCATCAAGCTGATAAGGGAATTAAGCGAATACTTTTGTTCGGCTATTCTTTCTATGATCTCCTGATTTGGATTTTCTTCATCATACAGGCCGGTTGTTGCTATATAGAGTGCCTCCACCCAACTTCCCAGGATAATTAAACCTGCTGCACTTTCCCTGTTTTGTTCTTTCAGGTAATTTTCAGTAACTGCAAATGTAGTGATAGCCATTTGAACCAATGAATCCGTATCGGCCAGGTTTTTCTCGAAGCTTTCTACAGGAATAATAAGAATTTCCTCCGGAATACCAAGTTCCAGGGCTAATTTATTAATAACCAGCATATAGTTTAAGCCGTCTTGTGGATGATTAAACATTTCAATATAGCTTAAATCCACACCATAAACGCCAAGGTTCAGGGCAATTTTCGAACTACTGGAATATAAACTGCTTTTTCCGATAGGATTAAGGATTTGTGGAGTATAAACCGCACCAATCTTCTCAAATATTTGAGAAACTTCAAAAGGAGAGTACAGCCCGAAAAAAATTGATTTTTCATCCTCAATAAGTTCTTCGATTTGATCAGAGATCTCACCTATAGATTCTAAATCCTTATCAATAAACTGTTGTTTTCTCTCCTGGTGGGGCTGGCATGAGGCTAAAAGAAAAACGAACAAAAATATCACTGAAAATTTTAACAGCTTTTCAAACATTTCAATAAAGTTTTAATAAATCAAAAAACCTCCTAATAAGCACTAAGGCAGCCTATAATCCTATAGTCTTGTTAAAAATTCCTATAATCATATAAAATACAGTAAATTAATCGAAATAAAAATAAAGAAATAAGTTTTAATAAACAAAGGTATAAAAATGATAATAATCACCTTCTTAAATAAAAGATTATTCACTAAAGAATAATTCTGTCACCTAAATCCTTTGCCAGTTTCTTTTTCAAACGATTTAATATGATAAATCTTTCCTGTAAAATTTCTATATCATCCTGTTTTTTCTTCTCCTGGGCACTTCTTAAAAGATCCTGGGTTTCCCTGATAGCCTGCATAATCTTTTTATTTTTGAAAGCTATGAGTGTTTCCGGTATTATCTCTTTTAATTTCATATCTTCCGGTTCAACATAACTCTCATGTTTTTTCCATATTTTGCTCAGGTCATAAGATAAACTTAAGAGATCAGCACTCAGGGTACGAATGTTCTCATCAGGATGATTGATAAAATATCTTTCATTCAAATGGTTATTGCTGTTTGTTTGCTGATGAATTTCCTCAAATATTTGCCGATATACAGGATTATCTAATTCTAACTCGTCATTAATAATTTCATTAACAATGAATTCTGCAACTGACACTATTGTTTCTTCTTTGTCTTTTTTTGCATTTGGAGATCTGAATTCCAGATTTCCATAATTCAGTAACAACCGGATTATTTCCCTTTCCTGAAATTCTGTACTTTCTGTAAGCAACGGTGTCTGTTTTTCGGGAATTTTCCGGAGATTCTGTTCTTCATAATATTTTAATTTCCGGTAATTCTGTTCAGCTTTTTTCCTCCTGATCTTATTTATTTCACTATATAAAACCTGTTCTTCAATCAGCAACAAGTTGCTGCATTCTTTTGTATAAACCGACCGGGTTATGCTTTCGGGAATTACAGCAATTGATTTTACCACATCCCTGATCAAATTTGCTCTTTGAACCGGGTCATCATTTTTTGTGCTACTAACCAACAACCGGGTTTTAAACCGTATAAAATCCTGTTCATTATCGCTAAAAAATTGTTTTAACCCGGATGAACTTAGTTTTTTGGAATAAGAGTCGGGGTCTTCACCTGATGGTAATACTACAATTTTGACATTCAATCCTTCCGCCAGTATAAGATCAATTCCGCGTAGTGACGCCTTTATTCCAGCCTCATCCCCATCAAATACTATGGTCACATTATTTGTAAACCTCTTTATGAGCCGTATTTGTTCAGGTGTCAGGGCTGTACCCGAAGAGGAGACAATGTTTTCAAAACCCGATTGAAACAAGGACAAAACATCGGTATATCCTTCTACCAGGAAGCATTTATCTTCCTCAACTATTTTTTTCTTCGCAAAATAGATCCCATATAAAACCGTACTTTTATGATAGATATCCGACTCGGGGGAATTGACATATTTTCCGGTCTTTGGGTCAGATTTTAATGTTCTGCCTCCAAAACCGATAACTTGTCCTGACAAACTATGAATCGGAAAGATCACCCTGCCGCTAAACCGGTCGAAATGGTAGTTCTCACGCTGAATTGTAAGTCCGGTTTTAACCAAATAATCCCGTTTATATCCTGATTTTAATGCCTCTTTTGTAAAATCATCCTTCTGATCCAAACAAAACCCCAGCTGAAATTTCTTAATTATTTCCTGCCTGTATCCTCTTTCTTTGAAATAGCTTAATCCCACAGCTATCCCTTCCATGTTGTTAAAGAGTGTTCCGGTAAAATGTTTTTGAGCAAAGGATGACACAATTAATAAACTTTCCCGTTCATTCTGCTGCTGAATTTCTTCAGCTGTCAGTTCTTTTTCAACGACTTCGATATTGTACTTTTTTGCCAGGAATTTTAACGCTTCAGGATAGCTTAAACGCTCATGCTCCATAATAAAATTAACCACATTTCCTCCCTTCCCACATCCAAAACATTTATAAATGCCCTTTGACGCAGACACTGAAAAAGAGGGCGTTTTTTCGTTATGGAAAGGGCATAAACCCATATAATTAACACCTCGCTTTCTCAGGGTTACAAACTCCTGAATCACCTCAACTATCTCAGCTGCATCGATTATTCTCTCTATGGCAGACCGGTCAATCATAAATTTTTTTGAAACGTTAAGTCGCTGAAATACACCGCTTTAATAAAACGATTCTTCAGGTGCTAAGTTAAGCATTATTCCATGAAATCGGGATAGAATAAAATCGGTTAGTTAAAAAATTTTTAATTCCGGTTAAAAACAATGCAAAATCTCACGTGATAATATTAATTTAGGCCTCAAAGGAGCGTTTTGATAAAAAAGATCTTTACTTCGTTTCGAAAAATTAAGATTGGGAAAATTCTTTAATATTGCACTATGAAAAAACTTGTTGTTTTAACCGGAGCCGGCATGAGTGCTGAAAGTGGGTTAAAAACTTTCCGTGAAATGGGAGGTTTATGGGAAGAATACGATGTAATGGAGGTAGCAAGCCCTCAGGCATGGGTAAGGGATAAGGAGTTGGTTCTTCGTTTTTACAATGAACGTCGAAAGCAACTCTTGCAAGCCGAGCCAAACGCGGGCCATAAGGGCTTGGTTGAGCTGGAAAAATATTTTGATGTTGAAATCATTACGCAAAACATCGATGATCTTCACGAACGTGCAGGTAGTTCAAAAGTATTGCATCTGCACGGAGAGTTAAAAAAGGCACAAAGCACAATCGATCCAAATCTTATTTATGAGATCGAGGGATGGGAATTAAAATTAGGCGATAAATGCGAGAAGGGATCTCAACTGCGTCCCCGGGTTGTATGGTTCGGAGAACCTGTGCCGGCTATTGAAACCGCTGCTCAAATCACACGGAAAGCTGATATTTGTGTTGTTATCGGAACGTCGTTAAATGTTTATCCGGCAGCAGGATTGATTGATTATGTCCCGGAATCTTCGCCAAAATATCTAATCGATCCCAATGAAGTATTAACACCCGGATACGGAAACATTGAATTCATCCGGGAAAATGCAAGCACAGGGGTTTCAATACTAATTCAAAAATTAATCCCGGAAAAGGATTGAATTACCTGATCAGTGCGCTGAGAGGAAAAGAAATTAGTATTTTATACGTTATATGTTAACTGTTATATGTTATTCGCCAGGTACTGGGCCTGCCCCGTGAAATGCGACGAAGGAGCATATTTCACTGGGGTACTATGTGCTAGTTTTAATACTTTCTCCTTTTAATAGGAAAAGAGTTGTGGATTAGTTTCTCTATAAAATTCAGTTTATATTCAAATAGCTCCATTTGGATAAGGAAACAAAAGCAAATAACCGACCCTGAAAGGGTCAAACAACAATAGCCCCGGGCGGAGCCCGGGGTAACAGTGTGCACAGGAAAACGCGGTGCAACTACAAACCTCCAACAAACTGATTTAGTTACATGCACCGCAAATCACAAACCTTGAAAAATGAGTGTATCCTTCACTCCGTTCAGACCCTTAGCCCAAGTTGAAAATTTTTGGTCAAAAATCTATAAAAAACATCTTTTTTTAGGCGATATTTCACTTTTTTAAAATCCTTATATACTGAATGTCAGGCATATAATATTTTCGAAGTCTTTATGTAGTGACCCATAGATTTGT
>JAUWBB010000288.1 GCA_030605195.1 Bacteroidota bacterium | reverse complement strand
AAGTCCAGGCAGATATTAAGTACCATCACCTTACCGGAATGTTCGATATTGTTTATTACGATGCCTTTGGACCGGATAAACAACCTGAGATGTGGACTCCGGAAATTTTTAAAGAAATTTACAAAACAATGAACACCAATGCTGTATTCGTTACATATACAGCAAAAGGAAAAGTTAGAAGAACCTTGCAGGAAACCGGTCTGGATGTTTCGCTCATCCCGGGACCTTTAGGAAAAAGACATATGATAAGGGGAAAAAAGATAAAAAACAAAAGTTTACCCTGTGAAATAGTGGCGGAGCCACTGCTGCGAAGCAGCATTTAACAGGGGAAAAAGGAAATATCGAATATCCAACACCGAATTACGAACGTTTTGCGCATCAAAACCTCACGCCTGTCCCGTTTTTTCGGGGAGTGGCATGTGTGTTAGATTGTGGGAACGAGTAATAATGAATGGTAAAAAGCAGTGACAAATAATATGAGTAATGGGTAAGGGGTGATAAGGAAAAGAGCGACAAAAGACTAAAAAAGTATACAAGAGCAATTACCCAGGAGGGGTAAGATTATTGTAGAAAACGCGATCTGTCAGCAAATGCGCCGAAACTGCCATAAGTTGATCATGGATGAATCGTTGCTTTCGGCGCAAATAGCCTGCAGCAAATTCAGTGAGCAAGGTGCAGTGAAAAGTGAGAAATGGCAGTAGCAGAATGAAGGGAAACGTAATAAAATTGATTGATCAATAATGATTATCAATCGTCAAACAAATAATTCCAACCACCTCCCCCTCCCTTCGGTCGGGTACTCCCCGCCTGAATGAAAGAATTCATTCTTTCGGGCAGGTACCGTTCGGTAGGGGCGGGCAATGTTCCAAGATAACTACGCATTATCCTTAAGAACCTTAAATATTTATATTAACTTCGCGAATTCAATTAAAATCATAAACACATCAGAGATGAAAAATTTTATTATCGGTGCAATAATATTTCTTTTTATTTTCTCAGCTTGTAAACAAGAAGATTATTCAAATTTTGAATTAAAAACCAAACTGGATACTGTTACCTATTTGATTGCCACTGATTTTGCCACCCAACTTTATAGTGGCGGTGGAATGGATTCTATTAGTGAAGGAGCCCTGTTAAAAGCCTTTAGCGATGCATTTAACGAAAAAGAATTTGAATTTGAAAGAAACGAGATCAATCAGATCTTAAACAAGTTTTTTCGCGAAAACGAGATAAAAAAAGTTGAAAAGAAATTTATTGATAATAAAATCGCGGGGGAGGAATTTCTTGAAGAAAATAAAATAAAAGAAGAGGTAATCACCTTACCCAGTGGTTTACAATATAAGATATTAAAAGAAGGAACAGGGCCTCATCCGTCGCCGGAAGATAGGGTGACCGTACATTACACCGGATCAAAGATTGATGGTACCGTATTCGAGAGCACCCTTGATAAGGGAGAGCCGGCAACTTTTGGAGTAAGCCAGGTAATAAAAGGATGGACTGAAGCCCTGCAGTTGATGAAACCAGGATCGAAATGGAAATTATTTATTCCTCAGGAAATTGCCTACGGCACATATCCGCGTGCAGGTGGCCCTATTAAGCCTTATGAAGCATTGGTTTTTGAAGTAGAATTAATCTCCATTGAATCAGTAGAAGAAGATAAGGAATAGTTTCCAGCCGAATACAATTCGGCTCTACATTCTCTGCCTGCTTGCCGATTAATAACTACTTAATTACTGCGAACGAATGTTTGAGCGAACTTGAGAGCGAAAACCTCATGCCTGTCCCGTTTTTTCGGGGAGCGGGATTGTGCGCCTGCATGTGGGTAGCGAATAACATAGTGAGCAAATTACGCCGAGCGACAGCGAAGCAAATGACGCGAGGAGCCAATGACGGCGAAGCCGAATGACACGAAGGCGCAGCCTGAGTAAATGACCACCGAATGACACGAGCGATAGCGAGTAAATTACGGCGAAGCCTAATGACAGCCGAGCGCAGCGAGGCGAATAACGCGAGGAGCATAGCGACGAGGTAATGATAGCTGCATACCACCCTCCTACCTGATTAACCCTCATCTATCACCTTCTTCCCTCCTGCTAACATTCCTCTCCAAAATATACCTGACCGGTTCCACAATTCTTATCAGAAGACGCCGTTCTTCAGTGATGATTTCAGACATACCCTGCATTTCCTGGTCAAATTCAAGATTAATATTATAAAAGGTGGTTAAACCATCAGGTAATTCCACCTCAACGGTGTAAAAATTATCGGTAGGAACCAATGAAATATTTCTTACAATACCATTAACCATACCAAACTCCATATGAGGATAATTGTCAAGTTTTATATTAACCCGTTGCCCCACTTTTACTTTACCTGAACGCCGTAGGGGCAGGTTCATCTTGCCTATTATTTTCCCTGCATCTTCGGGTACAATTGTAATAACCTTATCGCCAATGGAGACATTCTGATCCTTTGTCCAGAAAGATGTAAAAGTTACTACTCCCTGGTTCGGAGCTTTTAATAAGTAGGTTTGCTCCCATAATGCAATTTGCGCCGAGAGATTATCGAATGACTCAATTATTTCAAGTTCAAGTTGTTTCTTATGATTCTCAAATTCAAGCTCATAATCCAGAATACTTTGCTCAAGTTTTGAAATTTGTATGTCGGTAGTGGATAAATTGATCCTTGCCTGTTCAAATTCATGTTTTTTTTGCAATAACCTGCCTTCCGACCGGTCGAATTCCACCTCTGGAATTACTTTCTTCTGAAAAAGCACGGAATCCCGGTTGAATTGCCTCTCAACCAGTTCCAGCTCCTTTCTCAGCAAATCCCTCTGCCGGCAAAGCCGGTTGTAATACAACCTGTATTTTTTTATTTCTTCCCTGATGGAGAATATCTTTTTCGCATGGTATTTTATCTCCAGAAAGTTTTGATAAGTCTGGTAGTGCTTGAGGAATGCAGCAAATGGCGATTGAACTTCCCCTAATGAAAGATTATTTTCGAAATCGATATTTTTTGTTGTATTAAAATCTATTATGAACTCCTGAAATTCATTAAGTTTATCTTTTAATTGAAAAATTTCCTGGTATCTGGCAGGATTCTCTATCATGGCAAGGGGTTGGTTCCGGGTAACAACCTGTTTATCCGAAACGAAAAGAGCCTGTAATTTCCCGCTTGCTTTCGCCACTACCGTTGCAGGCGGGTATTCAGTAGTGATAATGATCCGGGAAGGAATCACATCAGGATATTTGAAGAACCAGCTTCCGGCGAGGATTCCGGCAATAATAACGAATACAAGGGTTATTCCCCAGCGAATCATCCAACGCGGGGTATGTCCCATAATTTCCTGTACCTCTTCACTCCTTAACTCGACTTTGTGAAGATCGGTATCCTGATCTGAGTTTGTCATTTCTGTAACTTCTGTACAACATCCCACACATAATTAGACAAATCAAAAGCAATTCTATACGCTTTAATATCCATAAGATCTAAATATTTCTTATCCATAATAATATCATTATGTCCCTTAACAATTTAGCAATGTAACCATTTAACCATTTAGCAATTTAACAATTTTCTTCAATTCCCCAGTTCCAGTTGATTCTTTACCAGATTATAATACGCACCTTTTAGCTTTGTTAATTCATCATGTGTCCCCCTCTCAACAGTTTCCCCCTTTTCCAGCACAACGATCTGATCGGCATTTTTAACAGTGCTTAAACGGTGTGCAACAACTACAACGGTTTTCCCGGTAAAAAATTCCTGAAGATTATCCATGATGATCTTTTCGTTATTGGCATCCAAAGAATTTGTTGCCTCGTCGAAGAACAAATATTCAGGATTTTTGTAAACAGCTCGGGCGATCAATATCCGTTGCTTCTGTCCCTGGCTTAATCCATGCCCATTCGCCCCGATTTTCGTATTGTAACCCAAAGGCAGGGATTCAATAAATTCCTGAATATTGGCAACTTTAACCGAATGGATCAATTTCTCCGTGGAAACAGCTTCATCCCCCATGGTGATATTTTTGGCAATGGTATCGGAAAAAACGAACCCATCCTGCATAACCACACCACACTTATCCCTCCATATCCGGTTGCTGAAGATACGCAGGTAAATATCACCGATTTTAATTTCTCCTTTTGTGGGTGGATAAAAACCAAGCAAGAGTTTTATAAGGGTGGTTTTTCCGCTACCGCTAACTCCTACAACGGCCGTTACCTTCGATTCGGGAATTTCAAAATCAACATTCTGCAATACCAACGGAGAATGGGGGCCTTCGTACTGAAAGGATAATCCTGAAACCGTTAAACTCCTGATCCGGGGAAGAATACCGATCTTTGGCTCATCAGGAGATTCTTCATCCTCTTTAAGGTGAATTTCGCCCAATCTTTCAAGACTGATCCTGGCATCTTGGGTGCGGTGGAAAAATCCGATCATTTGATTCAAAGGGG
>JAUWBB010000033.1 GCA_030605195.1 Bacteroidota bacterium | reverse complement strand
AAGAAGTTATAAGTGAACTAAAGTTTAAAGTGAGCTAAATTATGAGCAGGTTAACTCGTAGCTTGTAACTTAAGTCAGTTAGTTAAAAAATGTTAAAAAGAAAAGGATAAAACACACAATGATTATTTTTAATTACTTTGTGCTCCAATTTTATAATACCAAATAAAAATGAAAAAAATACTTTACATTTCCGTTGCTACAGTTATCGTGGTTATAGTTGCATTGGTAATATTCAACAAAGTTACAAGCGGGGAAGATTTGGAAACCCTTGAAGTTAAAGTAACCATAGGTAATTTTGAGATACTGGTTACTACAACCGGTGAATTACAAGCCGAAAATTCAAAGCAAATTTCTGCCCCGGCGGGGCTTCGAAGCCGGAACCTCCGGTTTGGACAGCTCAAGATTCAGGATCTTATACCGGAAGGAACGGTGGTGGATTCAGGAGACTATGTTGCACAGATAGACAGATCAGATGCAGATAACCGGTTAAAGGATATGCTTGATGAGTTGGAGAAGGAAGAATATGATCTTCTGAAAACCAGATTAGATACTACCATTCAGTTGAGGAATCTGAGGGATGAGCTAATTAACCTGGAATTCAACGTGGAAGAAGTGGAAATTACGCTTGAACAATCCAGTTATGAACCTCCGGCAACTATCCGCCAGGCTCAGATCAATTTGGATAAAGCAATGCGGGCATTTGATCAGGCGAAAAAGAATTATAAGCTGAAAGTCCAGCAAGCCAAAGCCGATATGAGAGATGATGAAATTAACCTGGCAAAAAGGCAACGCCAAAAAGATGAAATGATGAGTGTTCTGGATAAATTTACTATTTATGCTCCTACGCCGGGAATGCTGATTTATCATAAAGAGTGGGGCGGCCAGAAGCGTAAGGTGGGGTCGAACATATCTCCCTGGGATTTAACAGTTGCTACCCTGCCTGATCTCTCTTCAATGATCTCAAAAACCTATATAAATGAAATAGATATAAGTAAAATACAAGTTGGTCAGGAAGTGAGAATTGGTGTGGATGCCTTTCCTGAAAAAGAATACAAAGGAAAAGTGTTCGAAGTGGCAAATATCGGTGAACAATTGCCAAATACCGATGCAAAGGTGTTTGAAGTGGTTATCAAGGTCGATGGTACAGATCCCATTTTAAGACCTTCCATGACTACCAGTAATCAAATAGTTACTAGTATTTTTGAGGATGTATTATTCTTACCACTTGAGGCAATACACGTTGATGATAGCATACCCTTTGTTTATAAAAAGAATGGGACAAAACAGGTGGTTATATTGGGGGAATCCAATGAAAATGAGATTATCGTGGAACAAGGTTTGAAAGAAGGTGATAGATTGTTATTAACCATTCCTGAAAATCCGGAGAAGTTTAAATTACAGGGAGAAGAGCTTATTGCCGTCATTCATGAAAAGGCAAGACAGAAAAAACTGGAAGAAGAGGCAAGAAAGGCTGAAGTGGCGAGAGAAGCAGAAGAAAGAGAAAAGAGTATGATGAAATTTCAGAAATTACCTGAGGGAATGAACAGAGAACAAATTCAAAAAATGATGAGAGAGGGTGGTGGTAGGCAAATGGTTGTAAGAAAAGTTGAAGAGAAGAAATAATTGGAATTTTTATAATATATTAAACAGATGATAAAAAGATATATGCATGATATCATCATTGCACTTGAGTCGATAGCTTCAAATAAATTGAAGTCCGTACTTACAGCATTGGGAATCATTTTTGGAGTTGCAGCGGTTATTAGCATGCTGGCCATCGGCAAAGGTGCTCAGCAAGAGATTATGGAACAAATAAAAATGGTGGGCGTAAATAATATAGTCATAAACCCGATTGTCAGAGAAGAAGGTGGAGAGAATGGAAATGGGGAAGAAGGTGAAGAAGGAGAGCAACAACAATCAAAATTCTCGAGAGGTTTATCCAGCCTGGATGTTGAGGCTATACAACAAATTATTCCTTCTGTTCACCAGATAAGTCCTGAAGTTTCCCTGAATTCATACGTTCTTCAGGGTGGTAAAAGGTCACCGGCTAAACTGATAGGTATTTCAAATGATTATTTTGACTTGTATAATCTGAAATTAATCGATGGGATGTATTTCAATGATTACCAGGAAGAACATGGAATACAGGTGTGTATAATCGGGGCAAATATAGCCTCCCGGTTTTTTAGCAGGGTGAACCCAATAAACCAGTATATTAAATTCGGGAGCGTCTGGCTTAAAGTGATCGGTGTTCTTGAGAAAGGTACCTTTTCCCTGACTGCATTTGAAAATACCGGTGTAAATGTTTATAACGATAATATATATATTCCGGTAAAAACCATGCTCTTACGATTTCAAAATCGTGCCCTGATTAATGCTAAAACTTTTGGAGGAGGCACATCTGTGATACGCGGAATGCATTTTATGGCTATAAGAAGCAGTAACCCAAGTACAAATACTTTGTCGAACTACAATCAGCTTGACCGAATTATTGTACAGGTTGAGGAAACAGAACAATTAACTCCAACTACAGAAGTATTGAGCCGGATGATATTAAGACGGCATTCGGAAGTAAAGGATTTTGAAATTGTGGTTCCCGAGTTATTATTAAAGCAGCAACAAAGAACAAAAGATATATTTAATGTTGTCCTTGGTGCAATTGCCAGTATTTCCCTGGTGGTTGGCGGTATTGGAATCATGAATATTATGTTTGCTTCCGTTATGGAGAGGATCAAGGAAATAGGTACCCGGATGGCAATCGGAGCCAACAAAACCGATATCGTTGTTCAATTCCTTTCTGAGGCAATATTAATAAGTGTAACAGGTGGATTTATTGGTGTCGTATTTGGGATTATCATATCCAAATTAATTAATCAGCTTGCCGGAATTCTTACTATTGTTACTCCTTTCTCCGTTTTTATAGCCTTCGGAGTATCTGCTGCCGTTGGAGTTATTTTTGGTTATTCTCCGGCAAAAAAAGCATCCGAAAGAGATCCGATCGAATCGTTAAGGTACGAATAAACTCATTGGGGTGTCTTGGTGGCAATTTAATTTCCCAAATAAGTGAATATTTTTTTGATCCATCCTGATTTTAACAATACTTACAATACTTAATACAGAATCATTATGAATAAAAGCATTTTGATAATTTTTACAACATGTTTGATTTTTTCTATTCATATACGCCCGGATTTTTCCCAAACTTTAAAAAAGCTAACCTTACAGGAAGTGTTGGAACTGGCCCAGGATCAATCGCCGGACGCTATTCTGGCAAAACACAGATTTCGGGGGAGTTACTGGCAATACAGAACCTTTAAGGCAAAATACCGGCCTTCTTTGAATTTATCTGCCACACTGCCGGACTACAAACGCATATATGAAAAAGAATATGACGCTACTACAGGGAAAGAAGATTATATTGAGAAAAATACTGACAACTCATCTGCTATCCTATCATTAACTCAAAATATAGGATTAACGGGCGGAAGTATTTTTATGCAATCGGATTTGGGAAGGCTTTATGAATTTGGAGAAGAAGGTAGAACACAATACATTACCACTCCGGTAAGCATTGGATTCAGGCAACCTATTAATGGTTACAACGAACTGAGATGGGAAAAAGAAATTGAACCCATCCGGTACGAAGAAGCAAAGAAAAACTACATTGACGCTGTTGAGGTGGTTAATATTAAAGGAGTTGGATTATTTTTTGATCTTGCCCTCGATCAACTAAATAAAGAAATTAGCGAGATAAATTACTCCAATGCAGATACCCTGTTCCTGATTGCACAGGGTCGTTATAATATTGGGACCATTGCAGAAGATGCACTGTTGCAAATGGAACTTGCCCTCTTAAATGCCGGAACAGCCCTGAACCAGTCCGGTATTAATCTTCAGGTGAGTGAATTCCAGCTCAGATCCTTCCTGGGTTTTAATGAGAATGTAAAACTTGAGCTGATCATTCCGGCACAAATACCTGAACTTGAAGTAGAAGTGAACAAAGCAATAGAACAGGCACGGGAAAATAATCCTGAATTGTTAAACCTGGAAAGGCAACTTTTGCAGGCCGCACAGAATGTTGCCGAAGCAAGATCCGAGAAAGGATTAAATGCCAATTTGTTTGCTTCGTATGGATTAACACAAAGAGCAGAAGATATTTCCGGAGCATACAAGGATCTCACTTCACAACAGCGAGTACGTGTTGGGATTGAATTGCCAATTGTGGATTGGGGTCTGGGGAAAGGCGCATATAAAATGGCCCAGTCCCAGGAAGAGGTGATCCGTACCCAGGTACGGCAGTCACAGATCGATTTTGAACAAAATATATTCCTGAATGTAAACATGTTCAACATACAGGATGATCAGTTATTAATTGCAGCCAAAGCCGATACCATTGCCCAGAAACGCTACGATGTTACCAAACAACGATTCCTTATCGGAAAAATTGATGTTCTGGATCTGAATATTGCCGATTCAGAAAAAGACGTGGCTAAACGTGGCCATATCGCAGCCCTTAGGAACTACTGGACGGCTTATTATAATGTTCGAAGACTAACCTTATTTGATTTTGAAAGAAATCAAAGCCTGGAAGCTGATTTTGAAAAACTTGTTGAATAACAGGAAAATTTAGTAATTGTATTGTTTTAATTATGATGATTTTTAATTAATTTAGCTTCGGTTAAATAATAAATTCATAAATCACTTAAAAACCATACAATATGAAAATTACTGTAATAGGAGCAGGAAATGTCGGAGCAACCTGCGCGAATGTTATTGCTCACAACGGCCTGGCAAAACAGGTAGTATTACTTGATATTGTCGAAGGTATGGCTGAAGGAAAAAGTCTGGATATGTGGCAATCATCTCCGGTTAATATGTTTGACACACGGATTATCGGGGTTACCAATGACTATGAAGCCACCAAAGGTTCAGGTGTGATCGTTATCACTTCGGGAATACCAAGAAAACCCGGAATGTCACGAGATGACCTAATTGGAACAAACGCGAGAATTATTAAAGAAGTTACGGGAAAGGCGATTGAACAATCTCCTGATGCCATTATCCTGATGGTTGCGAATCCCCTTGATGTAATGTGCTATTGTGCATACCTTACCGCCAAAAAAGATTCAAATAAAGTTTTTGGCATGGCAGGAATTCTTGATACTGCACGATTCAGAGCTTTTCTTGCCGATGCACTGGATACATCACCCAGGGATATTCAAACCTTGTTGCTGGGAGGACATGGTGACACAATGGTTCCATTACCAAGGTATACCAGCGTGAGTGGAATTCCTGTTACTGAATTGCTGGATAAAGAAACCATAGATAAAATTGTCGACAGGACCAGGATGGGTGGTGGAGAAATCGTTAAATTGATGGGTACATCTGCCTGGTATGCTCCCGGAGCAGCAGTGGAACAAATGGTTGAATCAATAGTATTTGACCAAAAAAGGATATTACCTGTTTGTACTTACCTGAATGGTGAATATGGCATCAAAGACATTTACCTGGGCGTTCCGGTAAAATTAGGCAAAAATGGTATTGAAGAGATCATTGAGGTTGATCTGAATGAGGATGAAAAGGCATTGCTTAATAAATCAGCCGAAGCAGTTAAATCGGTTATGAAAGTGCTGGATGATATGAATTTGTTTTAGCAACATAATACCGAACAGCTTCTGCCAAAGGCATCGCTTTGCGAGCTTTTGGGATTAATTTTTACTCATCACGTTTGTTAGATCAGTTACTCTCCGCCAGCCGGCAGATAGTGAGAACGGTTACTATCTTCGTTCGTGAGATTAATTTGCTTAGTTCGTCAAGTTCCCTTCGGTTATGAGATAGCCCCGCTTTTTAGCGGGGCTAAGTTCGAATTAACATTTTTATATCACGTTCGCTTATAAAAGTGTAGTCTCATTAATTTTAGGCATTTCTTTTTTTAGGCACTTTAAACTTTCGGCACTTTAGGCACTTCTAATTTTAGGCATTTTTAACTTTAGGCACTTCTAATTTTAGGCATTTCTAATTTGATACACCCCTTTCATTTTAATGCTCCTCCTTTTTAAGAATAAACGTTAATAACCCAAAATAAATTTAATACCTTTGCGCGACATTTTGGAAGAAAAAACCTAAGTTAAATCGATTAAAACTATATACCAATGCAAAACAGGGGAGCCATTCTGGCATTTGCCATTACTTTAGCTTTAGTTTGTATGTATCAGTTATCATTCACGGTTGCTACTTATAAGGTTAAAAGGGATGCGGTGCATTATGCACAAGGCGATCTGAGAAAAGAATCTGATTACCTGGATTCTATAGCAAGTTTGAGAAAGAACGAATGGAATTTTCTGGGTAATACCTTCAGAAAATGCCAGGAAAAGGAACTCAATCTTGGATTGGACTTGAAAGGTGGCATGAACGTGATACTTGAGATCTCGGTAGTAGATATCATTCAGGCCTTATCCAATTATAGTATCGATACAACCTTTCGAAAGGCGCTTGCCCTGGCAAAAAAATATCAAAGGGATAGTCAGGAAGACTTTATTACATTATTTGGACAGGCATTTGAAGAAATTGCTCCTAATGCCCGGTTAGCAGCAATATTTGGAACGCTGGAACTAAAAGACAGGATTGATTTTAACTCAACCAATCGTGAAGTTCTGGTGGTAATACGGAATGAAGCCCAGGGCGCGGTGGATAATGCATTTAATATTTTACGAAGCAGAATTGACCGGTTTGGAGTCACCCAGCCAAATATATCCAAACTGGAAACCCAGGGCAGGATACTGGTTGAGCTTCCGGGAATAAGAGATCCGCAAAGAGTTCGGGATCTCTTACAGGGTACGGCAAATCTTGAATTCTGGGAGACTTATGAAAACTCGGAAGTTTTTCAATATTTGATTGCTGCCAACAACCGGATCAGTGAGATGGAAAGCACAAGGAAGACCGGTGAAGAAGCTGAAGAACCACAGGATATTACACAGGAAGAAAGTGAATTGCCGGCTGAAGTTGCCGAAACCGATACCGCTCAGAGAGAAACCACGTTGCTTGAAATGCTGGAAGCCGATACAACCCAGACGGAAGAGCAACCGGAAACTATCGATCAATTTAATTTGCAAAATCCGTTGTTTGCAGTGTTGTATCCGAATACTACCCGGGACGGACAACCTGTATCCGGAAGTATGATAGGATATTCACATTTTCGCGATACAGCAAAGGTGAACACCTATCTGAATATGCCCCGAATACGGTCCCTGTTTCCCAGAGACATTAAGTTTTACTGGAGTGGTAAAGCCTATAAATATGATGAGACTGCAACACTTTTTGAATTACATGCCATAAAGATTACCACCAGGGATGAACAAGCTCCTTTAGACGGGGATGTGATTACAACTGCCCGGATGGCGTTTGATCAGACAAGTGCCAGTGCAGAGGTTAATATGAACATGAACGGTGAGGGTGCAAAGATATGGGCCCGTTTAACAAGGGAAAATATCGGACGAAGTATTGCAGTTGTATTGGATGAATATGTATATTCTTCACCCACTGTTCAGACTGAAATAAAAAACGGAAGTTCCGTGATTACGGGGGATTTTACAATAGAGGAAGCTGAGGATCTGGCAAATAAACTGAAATCCGGAAAACTTCCTGCGCCTGCCAGAATTATACAGGAAGCTATTGTCGGTCCCTCTCTTGGAAAGGAAGCAATACAATTGGGTTTGAATTCGTTTATAATTGCATTTGTCGTCGTGTTGTTGTATATGGTCTTTTATTACAGCCACAGGGCAGGATTTGTTGCCGATATTGCCCTGATTGTTAATATGTTTTTCCTGATAGGAGTACTGGCATCCTTAAATGCAGTCCTTACCCTGCCGGGTATTGCCGGAATAATCCTTACCATTGGTATTTCAGTTGATGCTAACGTGCTGATCTACGAACGGATCAGGGAGGAATTAAAGGCTGGTAAAGGAATTAAACTGGCTATTGCCGATGGTTATAAAAATGCCTACTCGGCAATCATCGACGCTAACGTAACTACCTTATTAACAGCTATCATTTTATATGTACTTGGCACCGGCCCGATCAAGGGTTTTGCCACAACTCTCGTGATTGGTATTTTGACTTCATTGTTTTCGGCAATATTCATTACCAGGCTTATTTTTACCGGGTTTTTAAACAGGAATGCCAAACTAAGTTTTTCTACTCAAATGACAGAAAATGCATTCAGGGATCTAAACATCGACTTCATTGCAAAGAGAAAAGTTTTTTATGTTGTTTCGGGAATAATAGTCCTGATCGGAATCGTTTCTCTGTTTACCAGGGGATTAAATCAGGGTGTTGATTTTACCGGTGGACGAAATTACGTTGTACGGTTTGAACAACCGGTTAATACGGTAGATATTCAGAATTCGTTAGTGAATGTATTAGGAGAAACACCGGAAGTTAAAACCCATGGTTCGTCCAATGAAATTAGGATTTCAACCAAATTCTGGGTTGATAGCTCGGGAACCAACGTTGATAATATCATCGAAGCAAAGATATTTGACGGGTTAAAGTCTTATTTCAGTGACGATTATACTTTTGATGATTTTATCAGTCAGGATCCAAATAGAATATACGGAAGATTAAGTTCAGAAAAGGTTGGGCCTACGATTGCTGATGATATAAAGATTCAATCTATTTGGGCTATCACATTTTCACTGGTTGTCATTTTCCTTTATATCTTCATTCGGTTCAGAAACTGGCAGTTTGGTTTGGGTGCCCTTGCAGCATTGGTTCATGATACATTGATAGTACTGGGCATTTTCTCGTTAACCTACAGCATAATGCCGTTCTCGCTTGAAATCGACCAGGCTTTTATTGCTGCAATATTGATGGTGGTTGGTTATTCCATTAACGATACCGTTGTTATATATGACCGGATCAGAGAGTATGTAGGATTATATAAAAAAAGGGAGAGAACAGAGATTATGAACTTTGCCTTAAACAGTGTACTAAGTCGTACTTTCAGTACTTCGCTAAGTACTTTCGTGGTGTTATTGGCTGTCTTTGTTTTCGGTGGTGAAGTTATCCGTGGCTTTATCTTTGCTTTACTGATCGGAATTGTTGTAGGTACATATTCTTCTATTTTTATTGCAGCACCCATTGTATATGATACAGTAAGAAAAGCCGAAACAACCAGAGTGCTTAAAGGAAAAAGAGTAACATAGGGTTGAACAAGACCATTGTGAGCCCGGTGAGAATCTTTATTTATGCCGGGTTTTTTTATTCACATCAATTTTAGTAAATTCGTATGATTTAGTGGAGGTTGATTTTTTATAAATAATCAGTTTATTGGAATGTGAAAGAAAGACAAAATGTGATAAAAATAAATTGAAAATACAAAAGAGACTCTTGAAAACTGTCCACGGGACTCCTTCTCCCGGAGGAATCCTTTTGGGAGGAGAATAGTTACAATTTTTTTATTTAAGGATAAGATTTAAAATATTGTAAACCATGAGTAATTTATTATTTATAAGCGGTGCGGAAATTTTTATTATTCTCGTTGTGGTGTTGGTCCTTTTTGGCGCTAAGAAAATTCCGGAAATAGCAAAAGGATTGGGAAAAGGAATGCGTGAATTCAGAAAAGCAACCGATGATATTAAAAAAGAACTCGGCGATAGTTCTTCTGATATTATAAATGATATAAAGGATATGAAAAACACATTGAAAGATAATTGATTTTTTTCAGAATAAGATTAATTTCGCCTCTGATAGCTACCTGTCTTTTTTAAAGACTGTTTCTCCTTCTATTTAATATTTTCCTGCATGCATTTCCTAAACTTGATTTATTTACTGGCCGGTTTCACGGTTTTGTTTTTAAATGGCGAATTTTTAGCCCGCGGAGGTGTTTGCCTTGCCAAAAACTTTAAAATATCGACCTTGGTTGTTGGAGTAACCATGGTTTCGCTTGGAACTTCAGCTCCTGAACTGGTAGTGAGTGTGAATGCTGCACTGACTGACCATCCCTGCCATTTAGCGGTGGCCGTATCGATCGTTGGAAAGGAGTTGTTTTACTGCTCACATATAGTCTCTACATTTATTTGGTGTTAATAGTGAAAGGGATAACATAAACTTCTTTTTTATTTTTATGATAAAAGCTGAAAATATTACAAAGTCATTCGGAGATATCCAGGTATTAAAAGGAATAAATATCGAGATTAAAAAAGGAGAGATCGTTTCTATTGTTGGTGCCAGTGGTGCCGGTAAAACAACCTTTCTGCAGATTCTGGGAACTCTTGATAAACCCGATTCAGGAAGAATTATATTTAATAATATTGATGTTAATGGGTTAAATGAAAAATCCTTATCAAGGTTTCGAAACCAGAACATTGGATTTGTTTTTCAGTTTCATCACCTTCTGCCGGAATTTACTGCTCTTGAGAATGTTTGCATACCGGCTTTTGTAGCACGGGTTCCAAAGAATAAAGCTGAGTCCAGGGCAAATGAAATTCTTACTTTCTTAAAACTTGAGAACAGGCTGGATCATAAACCAAACGAACTTTCCGGCGGGGAACAACAAAGAGTAGCCGTTGCCCGTGCCCTGGTCAATGATCCGGAAGTTATCCTTGCCGATGAACCTTCAGGTAATCTCGATACCCAAAATAAAAAGGAACTTCACGAATTGTTTTTTACCCTCCGCGAAAAATACAACCAGACTTTTATCATCGTTACACATGATATTAACCTGGCTAAAATGGCAGACAGAATGCTTACTATCAAAGATGGGAAAGTTGTTCCATGAAATGGATAAAATCACGGTAGTTCAGAAAGAAACAAACCGGTATGCTGCATAAATTTGATTCTTGAAAAAAACATATCGATAACGAAATAAATCATGAAGGACAGTTATAAGAAAAATCAAAGTCAAAAATCACTTTTATTTTTAAGTATCGGTATGATTGTTTGTTTTCAGGCCGGTTTACGTTAGTAAGCAGCAGAGTTTTTAAATAATCATTAAATTATATAAAGGATGATTTATGGAAATTATTAAAGATATAGTAATCATTATTGTTTGTATCTTAATTATTGCCAAAGGCGCAACCTGGTTAGTGGATTCTTCTGCCAAAATAGCCCGCCACTTCGGAATTTCTGATTTAGTGATTGGCCTGACTATTGTAGCAATGGGTACATCGGCGCCGGAATTTGGAGTAACCATCCTGGCCGCCCTGCGTGGAATGGGTGATATTTCAGTAGGCAATATCGTTGGATCGAATATTTTTAATCTTGGTTTTATTCTGGGCGGCACGGCGGTTATCCATAGTTTAGGGACGAATAAAAAGGTCATTTATAGAGATGGTATCTTTCTGTTTTTTGGCACAATTCTGCTAACTGTTTTTTTGTGGGATTTAATTTTAGTCCGCATTGAAGGCATTGTTCTTTTTACCCTGTTATTCGGCTATATAGGTTATCTTTACTGGGAAAAAGAAACGATGGAAGCGGAAGTGCAGACAGGCAAACTGCGTTGGTATGATCCCTTCCTTTTGCCCATTGGCATGGGCTTATTGCTGGGCGGTTCGCATTTTATGGTTGAATCGGCAATAAATCTGGCGAGGGTTATGGGTGTTTCGGAATGGGTTATCGGGGCCACTATTGTGGCCGCGGGCACTTCAGCGCCAGAATTTGCCACATCGTTAGTCGCCGCTCTGCGTGGACATTACGGCATTTCTGTAGGCAACCTGATTGGCAGCGATATATTTAACATGTTTGGTGTTTTGGGACTTGCAGGTATTATAAAAAACCTGCCGGTAGATATCGGAGTGCGTTCCAATTTAATTTTGCTGTCGCTGATGGTTTTACTGGTACTTTTTTTTATGCGTACCGGCTGGCGTATTTCACGCCGGGAAGGTATCGTACTGGTAAGTTTAGGTTTGGCTCGCTGGATTTATAGCTTTGTTTTGTAAGAACGATGGCATATTCGTTTGGTTGCAATAATTTATGGGTTTGCTTTTGCAGAACTAGGTCCGATTGATGTAGTCCTGGCAAGCTGTTTGCTCTATTTTGCGCATACGCTTCCAGCAATAATAGTCGGATGGTTGGAAAAGGAAGTGCAGAAAAAATAGGAGCTGATAAACAAGTGGTGCAGCTGCGAACCTCCAAAAAGATGGTTTAGTATCATGCACCGCAAAGTACAGACCTAACAAATTATCACCAAATAAGTACCCGGCATCTGGTGTTTATCATAAGGAATCCGATTATGCCAGGGGATAAGTACCAAATGTCAATTAGACCTACCAACTCGGAATATTTCCGGATTCCGGTAAACTATATTCTTCGATCATTTTTATATCAATCTTTTCCAGTTCATCCAAAACAGGATTATATATATCCGGAAGTACCGGCCTGTATACACCCTTGATGTTAATTTTATTTTCAAGGATCATCAGAACGGAAATGGCAGCGGGCAGGGCCACCGTTCTGGCAACGGATGTGTTTGTACCGGGTGTTCCGTAATCCAGCATTCTTGACTTGATTACTTCCTTACTTCCGTCCGGGTAACTTGCAAGAAAAATATGCTGCATTACGACCATGTCGCGTGCTTCAGTATCCAACATCATTTTATCGATCATCAGATCAGACGTTACCTCAAAAGGAGTGTCTTCTTCGCGGTTTACAGGTTTCTCGTTAAATAATCCGAGCCATTCCATGGCTTTCATCGCGTGGGCATTAACATCTATCCCAAGGTATTCCGCGACCTTTGTTTTTATATTCTCACCTGAAGAGTGACCGATTAAGGCTCCAACGAAATCAGCATATGATTTTTTCTCAAGGTTCATTTTTTTGCCGGTTATTAAATGCAGAGCTTTCATGGCGTCCATCGTCTCACACCAGCCTTTATGCCTGAACGTTCCACGGTACATGGTTTTTGTTTCAGGAATATTATAAATATCAATATAATCGATCGAATCACGATTGGGATAGACATCCAACTCGCCGATTTGAGGAAAATCCAGGGTAAAGATATCTTTAAACAAATCCTCTGTAGGGATATATATCTCTTCCCCGTTTTTCAAATATCTTCCGTCATTATTTCCGGCTAAAACTACCCCTTTCGGACTCCATGAAAATTTATATTTAAACGGATTATTTGCTGCTTCAGGAGCAGGAAGAGCACCCGTGATCGAGTAAAATTCCTCAATATTACCGTCTTTATTATGAACATAATCAATAATACGCATGGCGGACATATGATCAATACCCGGATCAAGTCCAATTTCATTCAATATGATGATCCCTGCTTTCTTTGCTTCCTTATCCAATGCCTGCATTTCGGGCTTAACATAAGAAGTGGTTACCATGTTTTTCTTATGCTTTAAACACAATTTGGCAACCATAACATGATAGGCATAGGGGAGTAAACTAACTGTTAAATCATGCTGTGCAACCAGACCGTCCAGTGTTTCCTGATCATCGACCGTCCAGGCCATTGAAGTTCCGTTCGGATGGCCCTTGATCATTGTGTCGGCTTTGGATTTTGTACGGGTAGCTACGGTGACATGTATGCCTTTATCGAGCAAATGTTCTACAATAGGTTTGACAACCATTCCGGCTCCCAGGATAAGTACTTTTTTCATATTTTTCTACTTAAATAATTTAAAGATGTTAGACCCTGAAAATAGAATTATTTTTAAAGAAAAACAAGGATTTTGAGTAATAAAATAGCTTCGCGAATTAATTAATAAATGTAATAATTATTCACATATTGTTAATTAGTTATCGTGTTCATGAGCTCGCTAACGCTCGGTTGGAATTATACTACTAATTTTGATTTTTCTCCAAGGCTAAGGCTAAGGGAGGTAAGAGGTTTTAGAAGTTTAGGGCATAAATAATAAAAGATGGCATACAAAGATTTTACAGATATGCCTGTATGGCAACTTAACCCCGATAGCTATCGGGGTGATCTCACGAGCAGCAAGTGGGAAGGACTTGTGGGAGCGAGTAAAAAGCTTTTAAGTTATTGCTCAAGGTGTATGAAGTAACTAAGGCTTATCCCAAAGAAGCTTAGTTTCAGATATGCGCAGGGCAGCTAACTCGGTTACAAACAACATATCCGAGGGGTTTGGCAGGTATGAAAAATTGGATAAAACACGATTTTACAAAATATCAAGAGGAAGTTGTTATCAAGATATTACAATGCCGCACACCGCTTTTAGGGTATCACATGTATAAATGCAAGAATTGCAGCAATGTTAG